>CAMFLG010000001.1 GCA_945957495.1 uncultured Pseudorhodobacter sp.
GTCGGAGAGTGTGTCGCGCATGGCTTCAAGATCCGTGATTTTGGCCTCAATTTGCTTGAGGTGATCTTTTGCGATTGCGCGCACATCGGCGCTGGCACGGGATTTGTCTTCCCAAAGCGCAAGCAACGCGCGACAGTTGTCAATCGTAAAGCCCAAGGCGCGGGCGCGACCCAGAAACGCCAGTTTGTGCATGTCGCTGTCGCGAAAAGCACGATAGCCATTGCCATCGCGCAGGGGTTTGATCAGGCCAATGTCTTCGTAGTAGCGAATGGTTTTGGCCGGAAGGCCCGAGCGGTTGGCAACGTCTGAGATATTCATCGGTCTCTCCTTCAGGCTGTCACTGTGTTCAGGGAGGCAGGCTGCATTGTCTGCCCCGCCCGATAAGCAGGTGCATTCACCCGCCGCAGGCGCAGGGCGTTGGTCAGCACGAACACGCTAGAGATGGCCATCGCCCCTGCCGCTAGGGCGGGCGACAAAAGTGGTCCGCCAAACGGGTACAGCGCCCCTGCCGCGACGGGGATCAGCACGACATTATAGCCAAAAGCCCAGAACAGGTTCTGGCGGATATTGCGAATCGTCGCGCGGCTGATGGCAAAGGCGTTTACCACGGCCCCCAGATCGCCCGACATCAGCACGACATCCGCCACCTCGATCGCCACATCGGTGCCAGTACCAATCGCAATGCCCACGTCGGCGGCGGCCAGTGCGGGCGCATCGTTGATGCCGTCGCCGACAAAAGCCACCGGGCCATGCACAGCCAAGGCCTTGATCGCGTCGACCTTGCCTGCGGGAAGCACCTCGGCCACTACGTGGGCGATGCCTAGCTCAGCGGCGATTTTGTTTGCTGTTGCCTGATTGTCGCCAGTGATCATCACGACCCGCAAACCCAGTGCCTGCAACGCGGCAATCGCTGCTGGCGTAGTGGGTTTCACCGGATCGGCTACCCCAACTACCGCCGCCAACCTGCCATCCACCGCAAGATAGAGTGGCGTGCGTCCCCGTTGTGCCATCGCCAACGCGGGGTCTTTGTCCGGCAGTCCCACGCCTTCGCGGCGCATCAAGCGGTCTGCCCCCGCCAACAGCGCCTGCCGCCCCATCTTTGCGCTCACCCCAAAGCCGGGAATAGAGTCGAAATCGCTAACCTGCGGAACAGTCAAATTACGCTGCGTCGCCGCGCGCAGGATCGCGCTGGCGACAGGGTGTTCGGACTGCGCCTCGGCGGCGGCCAGCAGGGCCAGCACCTCGGCCTCGGCAAAGCCGTCCATCACCACAAGATCGGTCAGTTCCGGGCGACCAGCGGTCAAGGTTCCGGTCTTGTCCAGCGCCACCACTTTGACCGATTGCAGGCCTTGCAGCGCGTCGCCCTTGCGAAACAGCACTCCCAGTTCCGCCGCGCGCCCGGTGCCGACCATGATTGAGGTTGGCGTGGCCAGCCCCATCGCACAGGGGCAGGCAATGATCAGCACCGCCACCCCCGCCACCAGCGCATGCGCCAGGGCCGGGCTGGGCCCGAATGCCAGCCAAAGCGCCACCGTCACTGCCGCCAGCGCCATCACGGCGGGCACGAACCACAGGGTGATGCGGTCCACCAGCCCTTGGATCGGCAGCTTTGCGCTTTGCGCCTGTTCCACCATGCGGATGATCTGCGACAACACGGTATCGGCGCCCACATGTGTCGCGCGCAGCACCAGCGCCCCGGTCCCGTTCACCGTGCCTCCGGTGACCAGCGCCCCTGCAGCCTTGGCGACAGGGGCCGGTTCACCCGTGATCATACTTTCATCGACATAAGATTGGCCGCTGACCACCACACCATCCACCGCGATCCGCTCGCCGGGGCGGGTGTGGACCAAATCGGCGGTAATGATCTGATCCAGTGGCAGTTCCACCAAGTCGCCGTCGCGTTCAACCCGTGCGGATTTCGGGGCCAGCCCCACCAGACGCCGGATCGCCGCCCCAGTGCGGCCTTTGGCCCGCGCTTCCAACGTGCGGCCCAAAAGGATCAACACCACGATCACCGCTGCCGCCTCGTAATAGACCGCCGCCGTGCCAGCGGGCAGCAGCCCCGGCGCAAAGGTGGCAACCACCGAAAACCCGTAAGCCGCCGTGGTGCCAAGGGCCACAAGGCTGTTCATGTCAGGGGCTGCGCGCAACAGGGCGGGATAGCCCTTCCGGTAAAACCCTTGCCCCGGCCAGACCAGCACGATGGTGGTCAACACGAATTGCAAAACCCAACTGGTCTGCATGCCTATGGTGTTCGCGATCATCACGTGTATCGCTGGAAAAAGATGCCCGCCCATTTCTGCCACGAACACCGGCAGCGTCAGTGCCGCCGCAACCCACGTCATCCGCGCCAGTTTGGCGGCCTCGCGGTCCTTGCGGGTACCCTGATCCTCGTCACTGCGGGCGGCGATTTGCGCAGGATAGCCTGCCGCCACCGACACCGCGATCAGATCAGCGGGTGTCACTTGCCCCTGATAATAGCGAAGATGCGCGGTCTCGCTCGCCAGATTGACTCTGGCCGATACCACCCCCGGCACGGCGGCCAGCGCGCGCTCTACGCGGCCCACACAAGATGCGCAGGTCATGTCCTGCACCCGCAGGTCAAGGTCAGCCAACCGCGCGGGATAGCCAGCTCGGTCCAACACCTGTGCCAGATCACCGGCCCCGGTGTTGCCATCGGTCGTGATCCGTGCGGTTTCCGTGGCAAGATTAACCTCGGCCCCGGTAACGCCGCGTGCCGCCTTCAGCGCTCGCTCCACCCGACCCACACAGGACGCGCAGGTCATGCCCTCAACGGAAAGAGTGATGGTTTGAGCGGACATGGCGGGCCTCACTTTGTTTGGACCCGCCATACATGGGGGTTCCTGCTACTGGAAGGTCAAGCCCTGAAGAATAATTTTCTTCCCCCTTGACCTTCCAGTGCTGGAAACCCTCACTTTGATCCAACAAGATGGAGAACCCCAATGACCAGACTTTCAATTCCGGACATGAGCTGCGGACACTGCAAAGCGACCGTGGAAAAAACTGTGACAGGCCTGGACCCGACGGCGAAAGTGGCCGTCGATCTGGCCACGCGCCATGTTGACGTGACCAGCGCAAGTACCACCGAAGCTCTGATCGCCGCGCTTAAAGGCGCCGGATTTGAGGCTGCGGTCGCCTAAGACGCAGCCAGCGGGTGCCGGCTGCGACACTCGGTGGCCTTTGAACCCTGCCTGCCTTGGTTGAGGCAGGCAGGCCAATGGCCCATAGATCACATTTTCATGTGCATGCTATCCATCAGCGTCATTTCTGGCATCCCTTCGCAGCCAGCCATGATTTTCATCATCGCTTCGTCGTCAGAGATTTCGCCAAGCATGGATGCCGCCATCGGATCGACCTTGAACGCCTTGGTCGCAGTCATCATCGCGTCGGCATCCAAAGCCAGATAATCCTTGCAAGTCATTTTTGCCGCATCGGTAGTGTCCTGAGCCATAGCATGGGTTGCAAACACCATGGCGATCATACCAAATGCCAGGGCTGCTTTAGTTGACTTCATCTCATTGTCCTTTCGTTATTCCGCACCCCAATGGTGCAGGCCAGAGTCTTCTGGTGGTTTGGTCCTGGCCGCCCAATCTGCCGGTCAGGCCATTGGGTTTTGCGGCAGGAAAATTCGTACAGGCGCGACTGATCAGTGCGCGGCAAGTGCCATGCAACACCTGTCCAAAGCCGCTATGCATGGCTTACTGGCCCGCTGTTGTCGGGAGGCAGGATCAAGCTGCTCAACCGCTGCAACTCCGTGCCGATCCTGCCGCGCTGATCGGCAGGATAAGCGTCAATGGGCGGCAATCCTTTGTTCAGATAAAACAGCACCAGATCCCGCGCGATCGGGGCAGCTGCCGTTGAACCACCGCCACCATGTTCCACAAGTACAGAAACGGCAATTTCTGGTTTGTCGAAGGGGGCGAAAGCGGTGAACAGCGCATGGTCCCGTCGTTTCCAAGGCAGTTCCGCTTGGGTGCGCACACCGTCCGCGCGCTCGGCGGCCGTTATGCTGAACACTTGGCTGGAGCCCGTCTTGCCCGCCATGAACTGCCCTTCGGTCACAATCCGAGAGGCCTTTGCCGTCCCCCGATCCGAATTTACGACTTCAAACATGCCTTGATGAACTAAAGCCAAAGACGCCGTTGAAATGCCCAAGGAGTCGGCCAACGGATCAGCGTCATCAGCCTGCGGTTTCAAGATGCGCGGAACGATGGCTCGGCCAGAGGCAATCCGCGCGGCCATGATGGCAAGCTGCATCGGGGTAGCCAGCACAAAGCCCTGCCCGATTGAGGTGTTGATCGTATCGCCGATCAACCATTCGTTTCCCTGCTTCTCCTGTTTCCACGCGCGGGACGGATTGACCCCGGCCGACATGCCTGAAAACGGCAAATCGGGGCGCTGGCCAAGACCAAGCCGGGCATTCATCGCGTTCAGACCTTCAATGCCAACGCGCTGCGCCATTTCGTAAAAGAACACATCGCAGGATTCCCGCAGCGCACCCTGCAGGTTCACCCGCCCGTGGCCGCCCTTTTTCCAGCAGTGAAACTTGCGGCCTGCGATCTCGACAAAACCGGGGCAACTGACTGTTTCTTCTGGTGTCACGCTGCCCGCTTCAAGCGCAGCGAGCGCGAGCGCCATCTTGACTGTCGAACCAGGCGGATAGGCGCCTTGCACAGTCTTGTCGGCCAAAGGGCGATACTCGGAGTCTCGCAGCGCGCCATAGTCACGTGACGATATTCCATTCACGAACAGATTCGGGTCAAACGAGGGGGCGGAAACTGACGCCAAGATGTCGCCACTACGAACGTCTATGACAACCGCAGCGGCGCTCTGATCACCTAGCCGCGCGAGGGCGAAGTTTTGCAGATGATGATCAAGCGTCAGGTGGAGCTCTTCGCCCGTCGTCGGTGCCGTTCGTTCAAGATCGCGCAAAATGCGGCCTGTGGCGTTGACCTCAACTGCCAGCGTGCCCTGAACCCCACGCAATTCGTTTTCAAACGCCTTTTCAATGCTGATTTTGCCGATCTTGAATCCTGGCAGCGACAGCAAAGTGTCTTCGGTACCGGCCTCTTCAAGGTCATTCGCGCTGACACGCCCGACATAGCCGATGGTATGCGCAAAGTCGGGGCCAAACGGGTAAGTTCGTTGCAGAACCGTATCGAGGTTTACGCCAGGCAAGGCTGGCGCGTTGACGGCAACCCGCGAAAGGGTTTCCCACGTGATGTCTTCGGCAACCGTAAGGGGCACAAAGGCGCTGGTCTTCTCACTTGTTTTCAGGATTTCGGCAATTTCGTCATCGGTGATTGGCAAGATGAACTGGAGCCTTCTGAGTATAAGGGCCAAGTCCCCTGCCCGTTCACGCACAATCGACACCTGATACGTTGGCCGGTTAGCCGCCAGGACATCGCCGAACCGATCAAGGATCCGCCCACGTGCCGGGCTGATCGGTTGCACGCTGATCCGGTTTTCCTCCGCCAGCAGACGGTATTGCTCGGCGTCCCTGATTTGCATCTGGCGCATGCGTAATCCCAACACACCCATGAAAGCGGCTTGGGCACCGCCCAATACGAATATTCGCCTCGTCAGCCTTTTCTGGGTTTCTTCCCCAGCCCTTGCAGAACGGCGCATCAAATATTCCCCAAACCAGCCACATCAGGCGACAAGAGCCGCCGCTTGCGCCATTCGGTGCGGATCGCGACGAGCAGCAAGACTAAGCCAACTGCGGTAAATGCTGGGCGGATTGGGTCGAACCAGCGCATCAGAGCTTGGCTCCCGAAAAGAATCATCAGGATTTTGTTGCAGGTGGGGCACGCAATCCCGAGGAAGGACGCGACACTGCCCAGCCCGGCCTTCCTGGTCGAACAGTTTGGTTGCCGGATCGCCGTGAACACGCCCACGAGGCTGGCAAAGGCGATAAGTGAGGGGAGTTCCCATCCTTCAATAGGTGCCATCCTCGTGAAGAACGGATTCCACCAGACGGCCGTGACTGTTTCCATTGCCGCAAAGCTGAAAGTTGCGAACAGGATACCGCGTATGATCCTGTGGGGATCGTGACGGGCAACATGCGCGGCAATCTTGTTGGTAAGGCCCATGTCCATCGCCTACTCCGCCGCAAAAAGGACTTCGGCGAACTCATCGCCGTATCCAACGTTCATGATCCACATACCCGCCATGGGGATTTTGCCTTTGCTTCGCCAAGCGCCGGGGCCAACCAGTTCCAGCGGTTGGTCGAACCCGTCCATATGCATGGTGGTCATGGAGAGAACCACGTCAGGCGGCATGCTGGACGGGATGTTCGACGTCGGGTCAGGTGAAAACTGAACTTCAATCCGATAATTTAGATCACCTGTCATGTAGACTTGGGCCTCAATCAGGCCATCTGAAAGTTGCTCTGAAAGGATCGCAGCCGGTTGGTCTGCTGTGGAGTCAGTTTCAGCTTCTGGGCCAGAGCGCAGCGCACCCCAAGCGAACAAGGCCATGAGCACAAGCATCGGAAGCCCAAAAAGGGCGCTGGCTATTTTCACAATCATTCCATGACCATCCCCGGTGTATGGACCATTCCGGTCATCCCAGCGTCCGCGACAGGCGTTTCGGCCGCGTTCGCCGCCGGTAACTTGCCGTCTATTTCCAAAAGGTAAGTCGCGATTGCCTCACGGTCGGCCTCCTCCATAAACGAGGTTCCGGCCTGCACCACTTCTGCCATACCGCCGCCGAACACATCTCCGTCGGGCATCACCCCGGTGCGCAGGGCGTAGGCCATGTTGGCGACAGTCCAGCCTTTGGCCACAAGGTCCGCCGCCAAGATCGGTGGTGCTTTGCTGCCATCCGGCAGAGTATCGTTACCCGCCAGCGCTTCGCTGTCTTTCAAACCGCCCAGCATGTTTCGCCCGGTGTGACACGCCGCACAATGAGCTGGCCCGGTCACCAATTGCTTACCCCGGTTCCAGGCCGCACTTTGCCCCATCACGGGCGAGATTTTCGCGGGCTTCATATAGGCCGCGCGCCAAAGTTTCAGACCCCAACGCAGATTGAACGGAAAGCTGACATCGCTTTCTGCGGCTGCCACCGGAACTGGTGGTACGATCTGAATGGCTGCCCAAAGATCGGCCACATCCTGATCAGAGAAATCGGCAAAAAACTCATACGGGAACGCGGGATAATATGCTTTTCCATCCGGCCGCACACCTTGCCGCAAAGCAACCGCGAACTGATCCAACGACCAGTTGCCAATCCCGCCGTCAGGATCTGGGGTGATATTCGGCGGCACAAAGCTTCCAAAAGGCGTATCCAGCGGCGCTCCGCCCGCAAGGGCAGCCCCCCCTGAGGTTGCGTTAGTGTGGCATGCGATGCAACCAGAGGACCGGGCGAGGTAGGCTCCTCGATAGGCGTCGCCCGCCATCATACCCAGATGCACCGGTTCGGCGATCGGCCATTTTGCGATGATGGCAATGCCGACAAGTCCAACCGTGCCAACGGCAACAGCCGTGCGAATGAGCCCACGCATGTCAGTTGCCCTTTCGGTAAAGGGAGTGGCAGGACGCACAGGTCTGGCTGATCTTCTCGAACACGACGTTCGCAGCCGTTACTTCAAAGTCGATACCGGTGAATTGACCCTTCGCGGTTGGCGCATCAGGCGTGGCTGCGGTCAGATCCGAGCGCGCAACGAGGCCCATCAGTTCTTCGGTTGTGAATGTGGTAACCGGACTCTTTGCGGGCATTGTGGCCGCATCCATGTCCGCCATTCCGGACATGGATGCGGCAGGTAAGGCAGGCGGCGCGATGAGAGCAGGCGCCTCAAGTCCATTGACCGCCGAAATATCCAATCCTTCGGCATAAATCCGTAAATCCTCGGAAAGGGCCTCAAACCGAGCCCAGTCGCTCCAGATCTCAGGCTTGGCATAAGACGTTGCCGGGATCGGCTCCTCGGGAAACAGTCCTGTCAAGTTACCGCTCGCATGGCTTTGCAGAACAGCTGCTGCATCGCGCACGGCCTGTTCGTCATAGGGGATCTGCCCCTGCATCATTGGAGCCAGACCCTTCATGACATCCCGCATCGCGGACATGCCCATCATGCGTTCCATCACAACGCCCGTGGCCCCGTTATGCGCCAATGCCGCTGCCCCAAGCGACGATAGGGCTATTACGCCCAGTATTTTGTTTTTGAACATTCTTCACCTGTCTGATTGCTGTCTTGCTCGGGCTGAAAGCCCGATCGGAACAACATCAGACGCGGGGAGGCGGCGTATCAGACGCAGGGTGGAAGGCAGTCAAAAGGGCTGCCTGTGGCGGCAGGAAGCGCAGTCGAAGCGCAGACTGTGCGGTCATGACCGACACATCCGATGGCATCACGAACACCGAGCATGATGCGTAAGAGTGGCAATTTGCCGGAGTTTGCATCTGCGCTGCGGCTGCAACCACAAAGGTTTGATGCGGCGCTTCATGGGTTTCGGCAACCGGTACCGTCGACAGAACAAGTGTCAAAATCACCAGAAGGGCTGACAGCAGGCTGCCAACCTTTCGGATAAGACACAAGATCTGGCCGACACCGCGCATCACATGATCCCATTTTCGCGCTGCAGTTCACGGACGTATAGGATGATCGACGCGATTTCGCCATCGGTCAGTTTTTGTTCAACGGGCAGCATCGACCCGAACGACCAGTGGTGCTGACGGGCGCCATCCCGCACGGCAACAAGGAAAGCCGCATCTCCATGATGCGAGGGCTCGTAAATCTTGTGAACCAGTGGCGGTGCGATCCCATCCTGGCCAGCGGCGTTTGCCCCGTGGCACGATGCACAAACGGCATCAAAATAGGTCTTTCCAGCTGCGGCCTTAGCAGAGAGCGCTGCTGGCAACCGGACTTCGACCATGGCGTCCCCCGTCTTCATAGACGTGGTTTCAAGGGTTTGCACCGCCGAGCCAACAGGCGCGAATCGCGAAAAAAGCAAGAACGCAGCCCCCAAACAGGCAACGGCCAACAAAATCCGCCATGTTTTCTTGACCTTCATGCCTGCCCTGCCCATTCCGGGTCTTGCTTTTTGTATATTAGAGAAACTTGCGTGCCGAGAATGGCACTGTCAAACAGTCAATCACCAAGACGGAGCGCATAGAAGTGCACGACCCCGAGCCCGGTATCGCTGATTCTTACGCTCAACTCAGAAGAGGGGTGCCACCTTCCAGCGCTGGAACCTCAAGCAGATTTGGTTGAACTTTTTGTGATCCTTCTGCTGCCCGGCATTCC
Organism: uncultured Pseudorhodobacter sp.; assembly: GCA_945957495.1. GTDB lineage: Bacteria > Pseudomonadota > Alphaproteobacteria > Rhodobacterales > Rhodobacteraceae > Cypionkella. The sequence goes on from CAMFLG010000001.1 coordinate 9,263, forward strand.
TGTCAACCCGGAACAACTTCACGCAAGAGGTGATCAGAGTTATTTGAGATCGGCAGAGATAATCAGACAATTTCCGGGCAACGACCCAAAGGGGAGCTCAGTCGAAATGTACCTTCAAAGTCGCAGCCCATACGAATTTGATCTGCTGCTGCTGGCGTTCCCGATGCACTTCACTTGGGAAATTTTGCAGGCACCACTCTTTAGAAGCATGCAGGAGGTCACCCACATGGTTGGCATCAGAACATGTCTTCAGGCCACATTGGGCGACATGGCGATCATGCTTTTCGCCTACTGGTTGACAGCCTTGGTGGCAAGAAGCCGCCATTGGGTTGCCCGGCCAAGTCGCAGTACCATTGCAACGTGGCTTCTTAGCGGTCTTGCCATAACCATCGCCCTTGAATTCTATGGTACCGAGATCACTCACAGATGGACTTACAGCGCATCAATGTGGCGACTGCCGCTGGCCGGAACGGGCATTGCACCCGTGATGCAGTGGATCCCACTCCCCCTGCTGGTGCTATGGTACCTGCGCCGCTTGTCGGCAGCAGCGGATTGTTCTGAGGCGCCTTCATCAAACTTGGCCGGTCGGCAATCGAACGACAGCGCTTAGCCCGCCGCCAGTCCGGTTGCGCAGTTGGATAGTGCCGCCATGAGCCTGAATGATGGTTCTGGCGATGGCCAGACCAAGACCAACCCCCCCTGTGTCGCGATTGCGGGACCCTTCCAGCCGCACGAAGGGTTCAAATACCGCCTCCAACTGATCCTCGGGCAAGCCCGGACCCTTGTCTGACACCATGATCACTGTGATCCCCGGTTCCTGCATCAGGCTGACCTCCGCGACGCCACCGTAGCGCACCGCGTTGTCGATCAGATTGCGCAGTGCGCGGTTGAGCGCATGGGGGCGCACCATCGTAGGCACCGGCAGTGAAAGGGCAAGGGACGCGCGGTCGCCACCCACGTCTCTAACAAGTTCACCCAGCATGGCAGCAAGATCAACCATGGCTGCGGGTTCCGTCTTGGCGACTCCCCTCGCAAACTCCAGCGTTGCTTCAACCATGGCCTGCATTTCCTCGACCAGCGTTTTCAGACGGACGCTATCCTCGGTCTCGTCCAGCATCTCGATCCGAAGGCGCATGGCGGTCAGTGGCGAGCGCAGATCATGGCTGAGTGCCGCAAGCATATGAGTGCGTTCGGCCACAAAGCGGGTCAAACGGTCTTGCATGCGGTTGAAGGCCTGTGTGGTATCGCGCACCTCTGATGGGCCGGTCAACGGCAGCGGGTTTGCATCCAGTCCGCGCCCCAGCCGGTCTGCTCCTACCGCCAGTGCGCTCATCGGGCCCACGATCCGACGCGCCGTTACCCAAGCCACCAAAGCAACGGCCACTACCATCAGGAGCAGCGGCAACAAGGCTTGAGGCGACAGTTGCAGGCCAGGCCGGATGAACATTGTGCGCACATTCAACCAATCTCCTTTGGCCAGTCGGATCGAAAGGGTCAATTCGACAGGCTCGGCATGGGCCGCCATCATCGCCTCATGCATGGGCCTCATGGCCGCAGGTACACCGTCTGGTATGGCGAGAGGGTTCATGGCACGCGCATGGATATCCGCCAGAATTTCTCGGTTTGGTTGGCCGAGGATCTCCCTGATCTGATCGAGAAAAGGTGCGGCGTCCGCACTGTTGTGCATTGCCTTTGGGCCGGAGCCCACTTCGAACCGTACAAGCGGCGAATTCGCCGATCTAAGGATTTCTGGTCGGAGATCGGTGGGCGCATCGTCAAGCAGAAGAGCCACGTTTGCCGCCCGCCCTGCTGCCTCCAACCCAAGTGCTGCGCGAACTGCGCGGTTGCGTTCGTCGGTCAGCAGAATCAAACCAAGGCCCTGCGTCATGGCAAGCGCCAGCAGCAGCATGGCAAGCAATTGGCCCCCCACGGACTGGGGCATCAGCCGATAAAGAAAGTTGCGAAGCAAAATCACGGCAACTCCTTCACATCGGCGGCAAGGCTGTAGCCGCCGCCCCATACCGTGGCGATAAGTGCGGGTTTTGCCGGATCGGCCTCAATCTTGCGGCGCAAGCGGCTGATCTGATTGTCGATTGTGCGATCAAAGACCTGCGCCGCCCGGCCCGAGGTCAGATCAAGCAACTGCTCGCGGCTCAACACAAAGCGTGGTCGTTCCAGAAACACAGTCAACAGGCGGAACTCGGCGGTGGTCAAAGCGACATCTTCACCATCGGCATCGGTTAGGGTTCGGCGATCCGGGTCCAGCACCCAACGGTCGAACGCCAACCGATGGCCGGCAAGGCCGCCACCAGTCACCTCGGGCCGATCCGACCGGCGCAGGATCGCTTTGATCCGCGCCAGCAGTTCGCGCGGGTTGAAGGGCTTGGGCAAATAGTCATCGGCCCCGACCTCAAGCCCGACGATGCGGTCGGTTTCATCGCCAAGGGCTGTCAGCATCAGGATCGGCATGTTGCCAGTAGCCCGCAACCGCCGACAGACCGAGAGCCCGTCCTCGCCAGGCATCATCACATCCAGCACGATCAGATCGAATTGACCGACCTTCAGCGCCGCATCCATAGCCACGGCATTCGCGGCAGATGTCGCGCGCATGCCATTCTTCTCCAGATACCTGACCAGCGCATCGCGGATTTCGCGGTGGTCATCAACGATCAGGATATGAGGTGGGCTGCTTGACATGATTTCTCCTGACCTAGACTCTAACCGATCGCGTCGCCCTCGCGCTTGGGCATTTGTCGCAAACCGTCGCAAGACCCGCCCTTGCGACAATTTGATACAAAAGACCTGTTCGGCTGACAAACCTGTGGGACATCTGCCCCCCAAGTTGGCTTCATCGCAATTCCGATCAGGAGAGTCAGAATGAAACGTTCAACCAAATTCGTCCTTGCCGCCGTTGCAGCCCTTGGTGTTGCCGCCGTTGCTGTGCCTGTGATCGCGCAGCAGGCGCAGATGCAGCATGGCGGAATGATGGGCGACGGCATGGGTATGATGGGCGGCCACGACGAGATGATGGGTGGCGGTATGATGGGTGGCGGCATGGGGATGATGGGCATGATGGGTGGTGCCCAAAGCTATGCCATGGCGACCTTTGATACCAACAAGGACGGCACCCTCAGCCCCGACGAAATGACGGCCGGGATCAAGGCCGAGCTCACGAAATACGACACTGATGCAAACGGCTCGTTGTCACTCGAAGAGTTCGCCGTGATGCATGCAGCCCATACGCGGCCGATGACCGTGCGCGCCTTCCAGATGCATGACGCCGACGGCGACGCCCAGGTGACCGAAGCCGAGATGTCGGCGATGGCTGCGATGATGCAGGACCACATGGGTGGCCAGCAAGACGGTATGCCGGGCATGGGCAAGGGCATGATGGACAACAACTGAGACCAAAGCGGCCCCCGGCATCTGGCCGCAACAGGTTTCGGGGGCTGCACCATCACAGGATAGGAGGCTGCGATGATGAACGGATACAACATGGGTTGGGGCATGGGTTTTGGCTGGCTTTGGATGACCGTCGTTCTGGTTGTGGTAAGTTTGGCTATCACCGCCATGATCAAATATCTGCGCAAGTGACCGGACAGGAAAAATCGCGATGAGTTACACCTTCAACCGTCTGCTGACCGGGGTCAGCTTTGCCGAGGCCGACTTGCGCACCCGTAAGGCGTTGGGCGAAAGCGGCTTTGGCATTTTGACCGAAATCGATGTCGCCGCGACCATGAAGAAAAAGCTGGATGTCGATATGACGCCCTATCTGATCCTTGGGGCATGCAACCCCAAAATGGCCTACCAAGCCATCGGGATCGAGCCGCGCGTCGGAGCGATGTTGCCATGCAATGTGATCCTGCGGGCGGTTGACGGCGGGGTAGAGGTCAGCGCGATTGACCCGGTCGCCTCAATGCAGGCCATCGACAATCCTGCCCTCCACGCCGTGGCGGGACAAGTGCGCGACCTTCTGGCGAAGGTGGTTGCTGCGATTTGATGAGCTGGTTCCTGCACGCGAAAACGGCTTGACCTTCCAGGACGGTAAGGGGGCAAACTGCTAAAACACGTTCATGCGTTTCCGTTGCCGCCAAAGGAGCAGACTATGTCCCCTTCCACCCCTCACGCGGCTCATGACCATCCGACGTCCATGATGGCTTTAGATATTACGGCGGAACCCAAGGAGAACGGGCCGACGGCCATTGACCCAGTCTGCGGCATGACGGTCACGCTGAAGGCCGACACGCGGGTCGAACCTTATGGAGATCAGAAATTTCACTTCTGTTCCGAAAAATGCCAGACGAAATTCAAGGGCGACCCGTGGTTCTATGCATCTGGCAACGCGTCCAAGCGCGGCAAGGTGGTAGCCGTGGGGACGCAATACACCTGCCCGATGCATCCGCAGATTATCCGCGACGCGCCGGGGTCTTGCCCGCTCTGCGGCATGGCGCTGGAGCCGATCCTACCCTCGGACGCGCCCAGTGAAGAATTGACCGACTTTACCCGGCGCATGTGGATCAGCGCCGCCGCTGCTGTGCCACTGATTGTACTCACCATGGGACCGCTGATCGGCCTGCCTGCTCGCGACTGGGTCGGGCATCAGAATGCGATGTATCTGGAGTTTGCTCTGGCCACACCAATCATCCTTTGGGCGGCCCTGCCGTTTTTCCAACGCGGCTGGGACTCGATCCTGAACCGGTCGCCCAACATGTGGACGTTGATTTCGTTGGGCGTGCTTGCGGCCTACGGCTATTCGCTGTTGGCGACGTTTCTGCCAGGGGTATTTCCAGAACAATACCGCATGGGCGGAATGGTCGGCACCTATTATGAGGCGGCGGTGGTGATCGTGGCGCTGGTTTTTGTGGGCCAAGTGCTGGAACTACGGGCGCGCGAACGCACGGGGGATGCGATCCGTGCCCTGCTGGACCTGGCCCCGAAGACCGCGCGGCGCATCCTGCCCGATGGCACCGAATACGACGCACCTTTGGAAAACATCATGGCAGGCGACCAACTGCGAGTACGCCCTGGCGACGCAGTGCCGGTGGATGGCGTTGTGGTGTTCGGCACCTCTTCCTTGGACGAAAGCATGCTGACCGGCGAGTCTATGCCGGTCGAAAAAGGGTACGGCGACAAGGTGACCGGGGCCACGATCAACAAGAACGGTTCCTTGATAATCGAGGCCGAAAAGGTTGGCGCGGATAGCGTGCTGGCGCAGATTGTCGCAATGGTCTCGGGTGCCCGAAGGTCTCGTGCGCCCATTCAAGGTTTGGCAGACCGGGTGTCGGCGATCTTTGTTCCGATGGTTGTGGTCATTGCCGTTGCAGCCTTTGTGGCATGGATGGCATTTGGCCCCGCACCTGCCATGGTTTTCGCCTTCGCTTCGGCAGTGTCGGTGCTGATCATCGCGTGCCCCTGCGCGCTTGGTCTAGCCACCCCGATCTCGATCACCACCGCCGCCGGGCGCGGGGCGCAAGCTGGTGTGCTGATCAAGGACGCCGAGGCGTTGGAACGGATGGCGGGCGTCGATACCTTGATCGTGGACAAGACCGGGACGTTGACGCTTGGCAGGCCAACGCTGACCGATACGGTGGCGTTGGGGGCGGTGACTGAGGCCGACATTCTGGCTTTTGCCGCCGCGTTGGAGCGTGGCTCGGAACACCCGCTTGCCGAGGCCATCGTGGACGGAGCGGCTTCAAAAGCCGTGCGCAAGCTGGACGCCACGGAATTCGAGGCGGTAACCGGCAAGGGCGTGAAAGGGATAGTTGAGGGGCGCAAGGCCGCACTCGGCAATGCCGCGATGATGCAGGAACTGGGGCTGGACACGGCGAGCGTTGAAGCGCGGGCCGATGCCCTACGCACCTCTGGCAAGACTGCGATGTTTATCGCTATCGACGGCGCTTTGGCCGGGATTGTGGCTGTGGCCGATCCGATCAAGGACAGCACTATTCCCGCGATCGCAGCCCTGCATGCGCTGGGTCTGCGGGTGATCATGGCAACGGGCGACAATGAGCGCACCGCAAAAGCCGTTGCCGCCAAGCTGGGCATTGATGAGGTGCGCGCCGGTGTGCTGCCCGAAGACAAGAAGGCGCTGATCGACGAATTGAGGGCGCAGGGGCGCAAGATCGCAATGGCAGGTGACGGGGTGAACGACGCACCCGCCCTTGCCGCCGCCGATGTCGGGATCGCGATGGGCACAGGCGCCGATGTGGCCATGGAAAGCGCAGGGATCACGCTGCTCGGCGGTGATCTGATGGGCATCGTGCGGGCGCGCAAACTGGCCAAGGCAACGCTGCGCAACATCAAGCAGAACCTGTTCTTTGCCTTTGCCTACAACGCGGCAGGCATCCCGATTGCCGCGGGGGTGCTGTATCCGCTGACCGGAACCCTTCTGTCGCCAATGATTGCAGCGGCAGCGATGAGCCTGTCGTCGGTCTCTGTTATCACCAACGCCTTGCGACTGCGGCGCGTTGTGCTGTGACCGAAGCGTCGCGACCTTGGCGACGGCGGGCCATCTTTGCAGGCAGCCTGTTTGCCATTGTGGGCTGGGTGATTGGCGCGCCTCGTCTTGCCAGCCGATGGCCCACGCGGCTTGCCTTTCGGGGCCTGCCAGGGCTGTCTCCATTTCGCGAACTTGAAACAGCGGGCGCGCTATCGACCGGTGCTGGTCTGCTCGTCGGTTTGGACGTGGCTGCACCCCCTGATGCCGCACAAGACGCCCGCATTGCTGCGGCGCGCGCCGACCCTTGCGCCGCGTTGTTTGGCAGACAAACCGACCAACGCCTGCCCATTGCATTCTTTTCCGATTTCAACTGCCCGAACTGCCGCGTGCTGGACGCAATCCTGCTCGACTATGACGCAAGCCACCCCGGCACCATCCGGATCATCCGCCATGAACTGCCCTTGCTTGGGGCAGCATCCACCATCGCCAGTCAGGCCGTTCTTGCCGCCGACCGACAGGGTGGTTATCAGGCGATGCATGATCGGTTGATGCGGACGCGCATGGTCACTGATCTGAAATTCGTGGTCGTCATTGCGGACGCTGCGGGGCTGGACGGTCAACGCCTTGTGACCGACATGCAGACGCAAGAGATTGCATCCGCCCTCAACATGTCAAAGGCAATAGCTTCGGTGTTTGGGTTTTATGGCACCCCCTCCACTGTCATCGGCCGCAGCGTGTTCATGGGGGCCATCCCGGCGGCAGATGTAGCGCAGATCATCGAGACCGAGTTGGAAGCTTTGCCTATGGCCTGCAGCAGGGGTTAAGCGCCACGCCGCGCATCACGCTGGCCAGTATTGCCAGGCCAAGACGATTAGCGCGTAACGCAGCACCTTGCCGACAGCGACGAAGATCAAAAACGGCCCGATGGACACCCGCATGATCCCCGCCATCAGTGTCAACGGATCACCGATGATTGGCACCCACGACAGCAAAAGCGACCAGATGCCATAGCGGGCAAACCAGGCTTGTGCGCGGGCGTTTGTGGCATCCTTGATCGGAAACCAGGATCGATCCTTGAAGATCAGAATATACCGCCCCATGCCCCAATTCACAGTCGCACCCGCAATATTGCCAAGCGATGCCGCAGTGACAAGCAGGGCGGGCTGTCCAGTGCCGCCTGCCAGAAGGCCAAGCAACACAGCCTCGGACGAGCCCGGCAAAAGCGTGGCCGACAGGAATGCCGATCCGAAAAGCAGCCAGCAGGCGGCAAGGACGGTCATCTGAAATCGCTCTCAGACATTGTCATCAACCCACATCAATGACGTTTTCCATCTGCGCGATTGCCGAAGGTTTGTCCCACTTTGCAGGCCCAAAGATACGCGCCAATTCTTGCCCTTTGCGGTCGATCAGCAGCGTTGTGGGTAAGCCGAACGCCGCGAAAGCCAGTTGCACCCGGATATCCTCTCCCCAGTACAGCCCAAGGTCCCGAATGCCAATCTCTTGGTAAAATCGGCGTGCAGTGTCGATCCCCGTCGCATCAATTGAAATCGGCACAACCGCGAAATCAGGGCCACCGAGTTTGCGTTGCAACGCATCGAGGTCAGGCATTTCTTCCCGGCAGGGTGGGCACCACGAGGCCCAGATGTTCAGCAACACGACGCGGCCCGCAAAATCGGAAAGCATCAGCTTGCGCCCTTCGCCATCCTTGAACGGTGGCGACAGCAGAGGCACCGGATCTGCGCCAAGCGTGAACGGCGGGCGGGCAAAAGCCGGTTTGGCCATCAAGGCAAGTGCCAAGGTGGAGAGCAAAATGTCACGTCTGTTCATAGCGGTATCCTTTCGCCGAAGGGCCTGCCCGCGCGATGCCGGGCAGGCCTATTGCGTGGCGATCAGGCTGACACCGCGAACTCTGTCATCATGCCGGTCGACAGGTGCGGCATATGGTGGCAATGCAGCATCCAGCGCGCCGCCTCGCCCGCGTCCAGCGCAACGGTGACCATCGCCATGGGCGGCACATAGACCGTGTCCCGCATAGCGCCGTTGATGGCCTTTCCATTGATGTTGACCACTTGGAACGCATGGCCATGCAGGTGCATCGGATGGCCCATCATCGACATATTGTGGAACATCAACTCAACACGCTCGCCGCTGGTGGCGATGATCGGTTTATGGGTGTCCCAGGTCTGGCCATCAATCGTCCAGAGATAGGGCTGCATAGAGCCTGCCAACATGATCATGTGGCTGCGGTCCACCGGACGGGCGGCAAGTGGGTTCGCTGCTTGCAGCAGCATTTCCTGCGCCATGTCGGTGTCGAAGGCGGGAGACTCCGCGTCAGACATTCCGGCGATCTTGCTGACCTGCGCACCGGTGGTGGCGAGGATAAGGCCTGTGCGTTCACGCGCACCTTCGCGCAAGGCCAGCACCGGGAAAGCGCCGTCGCCGGGCAGGTCAATCTCGATATCCAGCCGTTGCGCCATCGCCATGCCAAACCGTGTACCGGGCATCGGCACGATCGCATGGCCATCCACCGCCACCAGCCGCGCAGTCACGCCTGTGTCGATCCAGAACGTCGTGGCCGAAGCTGCGTTGACGATCCTCAACCGAACACGCCCGCCCTTTTCCACCGAGACTACTTCTGGGTCGGAAAGGGTGCGGTCATTGGCAAGGTAAGCGTCGAAATTGAAATCATTCAGGTCCATGGCCATGCCACCCATCGCCATACCAGACATATCCATTCCCGACATGTCACCACCGCTCATATCCATGCCGGACATGCCAGTGTCAGTTTTGCCTGCGACGCCCATGGCCGACATGTCGTGACCCGCCATGCCGCCAGTGATTTCGGCCAGCACTTCCTCGGCAGGGCGGAATGAGAAATCATGCAGGAACATGACTACCTCTTGCCGGTCTGCGACGATATCCGCAGCCGAGCGCACGATCAATGGTGCGGCTAAAAGGTTCATCTCTTGCACCGGCACATGGCTGTGCATCCAGTGAGTGCCGGGGTTGGGCGCATAGTCAAAACTGCGCATCTCGCCGGTTTTTAGCAGGGGCATCGGCAGGTTCGGCACACCGTCCTGCACGTTGGGGGGGAGTTGGCCATGCCAGTGGATGATGGTTTCGACATCCAAAGAGTTGGTCAGGTCCACGCGAAACTGCTGACCCGGATCAAGGATCAGACCTTGCCCACCTGCCCCGTTGATCAGCCCGTAAACCGTGGCTGCCTTGCCATCAATTTCCAACACGCGGGTGGCAGCGGTCAGGCTCAGTGGTGCGGATTGTCCGAACGCAAGTCGCGGAAGCGCTGTAGATGCAGCCATCGCTGCCGATGCGGCAATAAAGCCGCGACGTGTAAGATCGTGTGCCATCATATGCTCCGTTTGGCTTCGGTGAAGCCATTTCAAACTGGAATGCGCCGCAGACTTGCAGCGCCGTTTCAAGTATGACGAAGCATGTCGGGTGGACGTTGTGCAGGATCAGGAATGAGCGAGGTCCACGCAGGACCGACTTCCCCCAACCAAGTTGTCGCCTCGATCCTTGCAACCCGCCCAACGACAACGCCACCTTCGAGCCTGTCCGACCCGAGGCACAGTGTGGCACAAAGTGAACCATTCATTTTAGAATGCTGGGGATCGCCATGGCTTGTTTGATCTTGGACATGTCCTGCATGGATCATCGTCATGGACATTTCATGCGCCTGAGCGCTCATCCCCAAGTGGGATGTGTTCAAAGCAAAAATCAGCGCCAGCACAAGAAGACTGTGCAGCGTCGAAACAAATTCAAGAACGGTGCGGCTTCTTGAGTGCATGGGTTCGAGATAGCCCTACGTGGTCGACCCGGCAAGTAACGTCGTCGAGTGTTTCAAGTCGCGACGGCGGGAACGTGCTGGGAATGCTTTCTGGTGGGAGTTGGCGGATCAATTCGCGGCGGAACTATTCAGGCTCCTCCAGCAAGCTGCATCTTTGCTGGAACGGCGGCAGTGCGCGCCAATTCCCAGCCTTTGACCAGCGAATATACTGCCGGGATCACCACCAGTGTCAGCACGGTTGAACTGACCATGCCCCCAATCATCGGCACGGCGATGCGCTGCATCACCTCGGAACCCGTGCCATGCGCCCAGAGGATCGGCATCAACCCGGCCATGATCGCCACCACGGTCATCATCTTGGGGCGCACGCGTTCCACCGCGCCGACCATGATCGCGGCATTCAGATCGGCACGCGTGAAGACTCGGGTTTCCGCTGCGGCCTTGGCCCGGGCTTCAATCAGCGCATGATCAAGGTAAATCAACATGATTACCCCGGTTTCTGCGGCCACCCCTGCCAAGGCGATAAAGCCGACCGCCACGGCGACCGAGGTGTTGAAGCCAAGAAACCACATCAGCCAGATGCCCCCCACCAGCGCAAAGGGTAAAGACAGCATCACGATCAGGGTTTCCGTCAGCGCGCGAAAGTTCAGGAACAGCAGCAGAAAAATCAGCGCCAAAGTCACCGGAACCACAATTTTCAACCGCTCGGTGGCGCGTTCCAGATATTCAAACTGGCCGCTCCAGGCCACCGAATACCCCGTTGGCAATACCACCTGCGCCTCTACCGCCGCCTTGGCGTCGGCGACATAGCCACCCAGATCGCGGCCAGAAATATCGACAAAGATATAGACCGCCAACTGGCCGTTTTCGGTGCGAATGGTCGTCGCCCCCCGTGTCAGTTCTACTGTGGCGACAGCCCCCAAAGGCACCGACCCACCACCCGGCAGGGCCACCTGCACATCGCGGGCTATCGCCTGCGGGTCGGAGCGTTGGTCACGGGGATAGCGGACGGCGACGCCGTAACGTTCGCGTCCTTCAACCGTCTGGGTGATCACTTCGGACCCCAAAGCCATCGAAATGACCTCCTGCACTGCCGCGACCGACAGCCCATAGCGGCCAAGGGCGGCACGGTCAGGTGTAATGTCGAGGAAGTAACCGCCAATCACCCGTTCGGCATAGGCGCTCGATGTGCCGGGCACTTTGCGGACGACGGCTTCAATTTCGCGCGCCACACCTTCCATCTTGGCCAGATCAGTGCCGTAGATCTTGATGCCAACCGGGGTGCGGATGCCGGTAGACAGCATATCGGTGCGCGCCCGGATCGGCATGGTCCAGGCGTTCGACACACCGGGAAATTGCAGTGCCGCGTCCATTTCATCCTTCAAGCTTTCCGACGTAACGCCCGCCCGCCATTCCGATTTCGGTTTCAGATTGATGATGGTTTCAAACATCTCGGTCGGGGCCGGATCCGTGGCCGTTTGCGCCCGACCGGACTTGCCGAACACCGATTGCACCTCGGGGAAACTTTTGATGATGCGGTCTTGCATCTGCATCAGTTCCGCCGCTTTGGTCACCGAAATGCCTGGCAGCGTGGTTGGCATATACATCAAGGTGCCCTCGTCCAGTGCGGGCATGAACTCGCTGCCCAACTGTCGCGCGGGCCAGACTGTAACCACCAATGCCGCGAGGGCGATCATGATCGTCAGACCCCGCGCCTTCAAAACACCCCGAATGATCGGCCTATACAGCGCGATCAGCAGGCGGTTCACCGGGTTCTTGTGTTCCGGCACGATATGGCCGCGCACAAAAATCACCATCAACGCAGGCACCAACGTCACCGACAAGATCGCCGCCGCAGCCATCGCGAAAGTCTTGGTAAAGGCCAGCGGGCCAAATAACTTGCCCTCCTGGTTTTCCAGCGTGAAGATCGGCAGAAACGACACGGTGATGATCAGCAGGCTGAAAAACAGTGCCGGTCCAACTTCTGCCGCTGCCTTGATCAGAATTTCGACACGCGGGGTGCCGGGTTCTGCGCGTTCCAGATGTTTATGCGCGTTCTCGATCATCACAATCGCTGCGTCGATCATCGCGCCGATGGCAATGGCAATGCCACCAAGGCTCATGATGTTCGAGCCAAGACCCAGAAACTTCATCGCCGAAAACGCCATCAGGATGCCAACCGGCAGCATGATGATCGCGACCAGAGCCGAGCGGACATGCAGTAGGAAAATGATGGTGACGGCGGCCACAACCAGACTTTCCTCCAGCAATGTGCCTTTCAGGGTTTCAATGGCAGATTCAATCAAAGTGGATCGGTCATAGACCGGCACGATTTCCGTGCCCTCGGGCAAGGACTTCTGCACATCTGCCAAGGCGGTCTTGGCATTGTCGATCACCGTCAACGCGTTCGATCCCACCCGTTGCAGCACGATGCCACTGGCAACCTCCCCGTCGCCGTTTAATTCAGTGATACCGCGCCGCTCATCTGGAACGATTTCGACTTGTGCCACATCCGACAGCCGCAGCGGCACGCCGGATTTGGTCATAAGGGTGATGTTTTCGATATCGGCCGTGCCCTTCAGATAGCCGCGCCCGCGCACCATGAATTCAAATTCCGAGATTTCCACCGTGCGCCCACCGGTATCCATGTTGCTGTCACGAACAGCCTTACCGATATCGGCCAGCGTCACCCCCTGCGCCCGCATCCGCGCCGGATCGACGACGATGGAATATTGCTTCACAAAGCCGCCAACACTGGCAACTTCCGACACACCATCGGCCTTTGATGCCGCAAAGCGCACCACCCAATCCTGCAAAGACCGCAGTTCCGCCAGTGACAACTCCTTGCCGACCAGCGCGTATTGATAGACCCAGCCCACCCCGGTTGCGTCCGGCCCAAGTGCTGGCGTTACGCCATCCGGCAGGCGGCTCGCTGCGGCGTTAAGGTATTCCAGCACCCGGGATCGCGCCCAATAGGGGTCTACGCCATCCTCAAAAATCACATAGACGAACGACACTCCGAAGAAGCTGAACCCCCGTACCACCTTGGACCTTGGCACCGTCAGCATCGCAGTCGTCAGCGGATAGGTCACCTGATCCTCGACCACTTGCGGCGCTTGGCCGGGGTAATCTGTCAACACGATCACCTGCACGTCAGACAGATCCGGGATCGCGTCCAACGGCAGGGTGCGGATCGCGTATACTCCGCCCGCCACGGCAACGGCAGCGGCAAACAGGATCAACACCAGATTGCGTGCCGACCAGCCGATCAGTTTGGCGATCATGGCTGTGCCTCCACCGGGGTAAGCGCCGATAGCGCGGCTTTCAGGTTGCTTTCCGCGTCAATCAGGAAATTGGCTGACACGACCACCGTTTCGCCCTCGGCCACGCCTTTGCTGATCTCGACCATGCCAGCACCGCGCATCCCCACCTGCACATCTCGCGGCTCAAACCGCCCCTCGCCCAGATTGACAATCACAACCTGACGGTCGCCGCTATCAATCACGGCAGAATCCGGCACAGTGACCACCGCAGCACCACCTCCGGCTGCGATTTCGACGTCGGCATACATATGCGCAATCATCGCGCCATCCGGGTTCGGCAGTTCAACACGAATTTTCGCGGTGCGGGTTTCGGCCTGAATTTCAGGATAAATCTCGTCGACCTTGCCGATGAACTCTCGTCCCGGCAGGCTGCGAAATCGCACGGTTGCCGCCGCCCCGCGCTGCACCTGCGCCAGTTCATATTCCGGCACATCCGCGATGATCCAGACGGTCGAGGTATCGGCGATGCGAAATAACGTCTCGCCCGCTGCGGCCATCATGCCGTCCACCGCCATCCGTTCCAGGACCACGCCGCCTTGCGGGGCCATCAGCGTAACCGAAAGCGGCGGTTTGCCAGTTGTCTCAATCTGCGCGATCATCTCCTCAGGTACGCCAAGGTTCAACAAGCGCTGCAAACTGCCAGCCGCCTTTGCCTTGCCGCCAATGCGCAAATCCGCTGCATACTGCGCCCCGGCAGATGCAAACTCCTTGGCGTACAGTGTCACCAATGGTTGCCCGGCCCGGATCGGTGCCCCTGTTGTCACATCGGCGACCTTTTCGACAAACGCCTCGGTGCGCAGGGAAATCACACTGACCTTGCGCTCGTCATGCTCGACCACGCCTGGCACGATGATCGGCTGACTGATCGTGGACCGAGTGGCCAGAGTGGTTTTCACCCCCGTTCGTTGAATCTTGCCTGCCGAAACGGTGACAGTCGATCCATCCGCCTCTTCCCCATCGTAGACTGGAAGATAGTCCATCCCCATCGAGTCTTTCTTTGGGGTTGGCGAGGTATCGGGAAGTCCCATTGGATTGCGGTAATAAAGGATACGTTTTTCATCCGCCGTCGCTGGCACGGCCGTGGCGACGCCCGCGTCTGCCACGGCTTGGTCAGCCTCTTTCGGTGGATCGTCAAAACTGACATCCTGACTGGCCAGCACGGCCACATAGGCGCGGCCATCCGCCGCAGTCTTTGGTGCGAATGAATAGGCGGCCTCATCCGGGTGGCGGTAATAGATGACTGCCCCTTCCGGGACAGCCACTTTCAAGGTTTCAGTGCTACTTGTCGCCATCGCTTCCGCGTCACCGCCAAAGAGCCGCGACGCATAAGTTGTCACCAAGGCGGGGATATCGGCCGGAGCCACGCCTTGGTCCCCAGCCCAAATCCCGGCAAAACCCGCGGATCCAGCGATCAGCCCCACCATCAGGGTCTTGCCGAGAACGCTCATTTCTGCACGCCGAGGATCAGCTCGCCCTGCACCGTCTCTGCTTCACCCTGCACTTTGGCTGCGATCTGAAACCTCCAGTTCCCTGCCATCGTTAGATCGGCCTTGAACTGGTATTGCCCGGGAATGTCTGACGCCACCGCTTCCACCGGGGTGGTCATCCCTTCCATGCCTTCAGGAGCCATATCGAGGCGTGTCGTGAAAATCACCGCGTCGGTGACCGGCGTGTTTGTCCGCATATCGGTCAAGCTGACCGATATGATCGCCCCATCACCGGGGTGCAGGGCGTTGCTGATGATTTTGAACGCATAGTCTTCGGGGGCAGCTTGTGCCGCAAAGGCCGCCACAAAGCTGAGAGCCTGCGCTAGCACTAGGCTGCGCAACAATTGTTTGGTGTTCATGATAAAACTTTCGACTGTCAAAGCCGCGCAGTTGCGCGATACCGGCTTGGCATTTACCAAGCCGCGCTTACCGCCCGGCGTGAGTGCCGCGCAGTTTACGGGTGCGTTTAGCACCCATGACAGTCAGACTTTGGGAGGTCTTCGTAACCCACTGCCTTCCAAGGAAGGCAAAGTTGGATTCGCTGAAAATTCAAAGCGCACGCTCTGAACAATGGGGTGGAAGTTAGGTTTGGCCGTCGAGGGTGCAACGGCCGCAGGCACTGACAGGCAGGGGACGACCAAAGGGCAATCAGGCATCTTGGCACAGCTTTGCGATGTGCAGGGCGTACCATCATCCATTTGCATCATCGGCGAGGTTACGGCAGTAACCGCGGCATATGTTTCTTGGGCCGGGGCAACGATCATCGTTGCCAGCGTCAAAACCAAACCCAACATGCCTAATAACCTGCTCATCCGAACGTGTTTGCCCGGATGGTCGCCGTCTCGCAAGTCACAATTTGCGGAGCGGCGCTTTGCGAGGGTGCTGGACTGGACCACCGCATCGTCAGCCTTCGTTTTCTGGATTGAACCTCAACAGTCTCAGCGCGTTCAACGTGACAAGAACTGTGGCGCCGGTATCGGCCATGATCGCGATCCACAGCCCAGTCATCCCAAAGATTGTCGTCACCAGAAACACTGCCTTAAGCCCAAGTGCTAGGGTCACGTTCTGGCGAATATTGCCCATCGCAGCCCGTGCAAGCCGGATCATTGCGGCCACATCCGTCACGCGGTTGCGCAGCAATGCGGCAGATGCGGTTTCCAGTGCGACGTCGGTGCCCGATCCCATAGCCACGCCGACCGAGGCGGCAGCAAGTGCTGGTGCATCGTTTATCCCATCACCGACCATGATCAAGCCGCCTGATTTCACCATGTCCTTGATCGCCGTCACTTTGTCATCGGGCATCAGATCGGCGCGGTGCTGCATGCCAAGCACACCGGCGATTGCAGCACCTGTGCGGGCATTGTCACCGGTCAACATCACCGAAGTGATCCCCATCGCCGACAGTTGCGCTATGGCCGCGATGGCGTCGTCGCGCGGCTGATCACGCATCGCAATCAATCCCAGTGCCTTGCGCTCACGGAATACCACCACAACCGTCTTGCCTTCGGCTTCCATGTCCGAGGCGCGCCGGATGCCCAGACCATCAAGAGCACCACTGTCCGAGGCGAAACGGGGCGAGCCAACCCACGCGACCTCGCCCGCTACATTTGCCTCGGCACCTTTGCCTATCAGCGCTCTTGCCCCAGTGGACAGCAGTGCCGTCACACCAGCCGCTTCGGCCTTGCGCAGTATCGCCTCGGCCAACGGATGGCTGGAGCCGCTTTCGACCCCAGCCGCGATGGCCAAAAGATCAGATTCGGTCCCGTCAAGCACCACCACATCGGTCACGGCAGGCCGGCCCACTGTCAAAGTTCCCGTTTTGTCGAATGCCACCTGAGTTGTGCGCGCCACCGCCTCGATCACTGTGCCACCCTTCATCAGCATGCCACGTTTGGCACCAGTCGCCAGCGCCGAAGCGATCGAGGCAGGAACCGAGATCACCAATGCGCAGGGGCAGCCAATCAGCAAAAGCGCGAGGCCGCGGTAAACCCAAGTGCCCCAGGCCTGCCCAAAAAACAGCGGTGGGACTACCGCGACGAGCAGCGCAAGCCCGGTGATCGCAGGCATGTAATAGCGGCTGAACCGGTCGATGAATCGTTCTGTCGGTGCGCGAGCAGATTCCGCTTCTTCCACCAAAGCGATGATGCGCGAGATGGTGTTGTCTTCGGCAGATTTGGTCACGGTGATTCGCAGCGCCGCCTCGGCGTTGATCGACCCGGCAAAAACCGCATCCCCCGGCCCCTTTGTTTTCGGCATAGATTCACCCGTTACCGGGCTTTCGTCGATGCCAGACGTGCCTTTGGCAATCGTGCCATCGGCCGGAATGCGGTCGCCTGGGCGCACCAACACAAGTTGGCCGATTTGCAAACTGGCCGCATCCACTTCGCGTGCAACGCCGTTTTCCTCGACCAGCGCCGTCTTGGGCACCAAGTTCGCCAAAGCACGGATTGAGGCTCGGGCCCGGTCGGCGGCAACGCCTTCCAGAACTTCGCCGACTGCAAACAAGAACACGACCAGTGCCGCCTCTTCTGCCGCGCCAATGAACAGGGCACCGACAGCGGCGATGGTCATCAGGCCTTCGATGGTGAAGGGGATACCTGCACGCAGGGCTGCAAAGGCCCGCCGCGCCACCGGGGCGACGCCGATCAGACAGGCCGCGACAAACGTCCACAGAGCGATCTGCTCCGAAGCGAAAAACTTTACAATCCAGGCAACCGCCAACAGCAGGCCAGTGCCGATCACCAGCTTGCCCTTGGCCGTCTGATACCAGTGCTTGTCGAGGTCAGCGGGAGAAGACGCGTGGTTGTGACCCGCAGCACCATGGCCCGCATCCTGCGTGCCTTCTTTCGCATCATGGACGTGACCAGTGTGATCATGGTCGTGATCGCTGGCTTCAGGTTCATTTGGCATGACGAACTTTCGTTTGCCCGTTGCCTGACCCTTCGGAGCAATACCATAACCCAGCTTCTTGACCGTCGCCTCAATGGCTTCGCGGCCAGTGGCACCTGGTTCCAATCTCAGGCTCAGCTTTTCCGACATCACACCAACCTGCACTTCGGCCACGCCTGGCAGCCGTTCCAATGCTGTGGTGATCTTGGTGGCGCAGGCTGCGCAATCCATACCGGTTACCGTCCAGTCGTGCCGCTCATTGGTGTTGCCCGTCATCTTTTCCCCTTTCGCCACCATAGCGGCACTTGTAACCCTCGAATCATATTCCTAATGTCTCTAGCAACTATAGGTTCAAGAGGTTTCTCATGCTGACCATCGGAAAACTTGGCGCGGCAGCGGGGGTCAAGGTGCCGACAATCCGCTACTACGAGCAGATCGGCCTTCTGCCTGATGCCGAACGGTCAACTGGCAATCAACGGCTATACTCGAAGGTCACAAAAGATCGTCTCGCCTTCATTCGGCACGCCCGCGAGCTTGGTTTTCCACTCGAGGCTATCCGTGACCTCTTGGGCCTTTCCGACCGCCCCGACCAGTCCTGCGCCGAGGTCGATGGTATTGCCCGCGCACAGTTGCGGGCCGTCGAGGGCCGCATAGCGCGCCTGCAAGCCCTGAAGACCGAGTTGGAGCGTATGGTGGGTCAGTGCGCCGGGGGCAACATTGCTGACTGCCGGGTAATTGAGGTTCTGGGCGACCACACCCATTGTGCCGCTGATCATGATCGTGACATCCACGCCGTGTCAGGGTAGCCGAAGCTCAGTATCCTCGAAGACCGCATCTTCCGCCACCTTTTTGCGGCACAGATCATCTCGCTGGTCGGCACAGGGCTTGCCACCGTGGCGCTTGGCCTTCTCGCCTGGAAGCTGGCTGGCGCAAATGCTGGGTTTTGGGCACCGCGTTGGCCATCAAGATGATCGCCTATGTCTCCCTCGCCCCTGCCGCCTCAGCCTTGGCTGCACGGTTGCCACGCAGGGCGCTTCTGGTGGCGCTGGATCTGATACGGGCTTTCGTAGTGCTGTTCCTGCCCTTTGTCACAGAGGTCTGGCAGATCTACGTCCTGATTTTTCTGCTGCAAGCCGCCTCTGCCGGGTTCACGCCGGCATTCCAAGCCACCATCCCCGATGTCTTGCCAGATGAACGCGACTACACCAACGCCCTGTCCCTGATGCGGCTGGCCGAGGATATGGAGCAGGTTCTGAGCCCGATGCTTGCCTCAGCCCTGCTGACACTGGTCAGCTTTCCGATGCTTTTCGGTGGCACCGTGGCGGGTTTCGTGGTGTCCGCAGTGCTAGTTGTCTCGGTGCGGGTTCCTTCCCGCGCACCAACCGCAGCGGAGCCGTTCTGGACCACCGCTACCAAAGGTCTTCGCATCTACTTTGCGACGCCGCGTCTGCGGGGATTGAAGGTGATGGAAATGGCGGTCGCCGCTGCAGGCGCAATGGTCTACGTCAACACGGTTGTTCTGGTGCAGGCCCGACTTGGCTTGGGCGCCTCCGAGGTCGCTCTGGCTTTTGCCACCTTCGGGGCAGGCTCGATGCTGGCGGCGCTCATCTTGCCGCGCTTACTGGAGCGATCAACGGACCGGCCCATGATACTGACCGGGGCGGCACTGATGGTCGCCGTGATTGCGGCCACTCCGCTGGTTACCAGGCTTTGGGGCCTGATGCTGCTTTGGACGTTGATTGGGTTTGGATTTTCGCTGACCCAAACGCCGATTGGCCGCATCCTGAACCGTTCGGCCCAGCCGCAGGATCGACCCGCTGTCTTTGCCGCACAATTTGCCTTGTCGCATGCCTGTTGGCTGGTCACCTACCCGCTTGCTGGCTGGATCGGCGCCGTGTTCAGCCTGAATGCTGCAGCCCTTGCCCTCGCTGGCTTAGGACTGGCCTCACTATTCTTGACTCTGCGGCTTTGGCCCGCAATTGACCCATCGCAAGTGCCGCACAGCCATGCTGACCTTCCCGCAAACCACCCGCATCTGGCAACTGCCACCAGCGCAGCGCACAGCCATGCCTTTACGATTGACGCTTTGCACCGCCGATGGCCCAAGCCTGCCTAAAGGCTTCCCGCAAAGAGCAAAATCCCCAAGTGTCGCCTGTTAGCTAGCCAATTCAGCGGACAGGCTGCACGGAGGTGTCCCCGTGCAGCTGATGACTTACTTCCTTTATATCGGGCAGTGCTGACGATTTGGACCGAACACCTTCAGTCCGCAGCTTCCGCACCGCCTTTGTCCTTGGCGACATCAACGCTGACAGGTGCGAAGCCGTCGGCTTTCAAGATGAAGGTGATCGTCTTTGCCGCCTGGCTGGTGATGTAGATCGAGTTCGGGTTGGCGCGGAAATGCCCGGCAACGGTTCCGTCGTCGAGGTGGATCCGCGCCTCGCCGCCGGCAGGAACGCTGAAGCCGTCAAGCTTACGGAACGCGCCCTCGACCTTGCCCGTATCGGCATCCGTGATGCTGTAGTAGATCGAAAACCCGGTCAAAGGCGCGCTGCCCGAATTGGTCACCAGGAGTTCCAGGTGATCGGTCGCGTCCTTCTTGGCGGCATAGTCATAGTTGTTTTCGACCAGCGCCTCCTTGATCGCGAAAGTGGCGGGGGCACCTGTCATGTCCAGTGGGTTTGCCATGAAGGCAGGGTCGGCATCGGCCAAATCGTTCTGGCCGTCGCCATCGGTGTCCGCCACTAGCGGATCGGTGCCAAGCAGCACCTCCGAGGCATCGGGCACACCGTCGCCATCCGTATCGGTCGTGGTCTGCGAAAACCCGGGGTTGGCCAGCGTCAGGCCTAGGATGGAGACGAGCGCAAGCGCCCCGATGTGTTTCTTGAGGGTCATGGTGTATTTCCTTTGATTTCAGGCTTTTGCAAGCCGGTCGGGGTTGAGGGGAAGGGCCAGC
Organism: uncultured Pseudorhodobacter sp.; assembly: GCA_945957495.1. Lineage (GTDB taxonomy): Bacteria > Pseudomonadota > Alphaproteobacteria > Rhodobacterales > Rhodobacteraceae > Cypionkella. The sequence continues at coordinate 30,162 of CAMFLG010000001.1, forward strand.
GCAAGTGCGCCGAGCCCAAGGGCAGTGAGGAAGATCCAGATCAGATTGCCCAGCATCTCGATCAGGATTGGGCCAAGCGGCATCCCGGCATAGGTCGCCTTGATACCCAGCACGGCGAAGGTGAACCGCTCGAAATGTTTGGTGACAGAGGCTTGCTCGATGCCGTCGCGCACCGTCTCGAAGGTCGCAAACCCCTTCATGATCTGGATCTGATCGGGCTTAGCGATGTTCAACTGCTTGAACACGCCCCCGGCCACCTGATTGTCTGGGTCCAGCGTGTCACCGATCTGCGGCGCCACCAGCACCAGCGTCAGCCAGATCGCAAAGGCGACCAGCAGCGCGTGGCTGGGTTGCTTCATGTGCAGCGACAGGATGAAACTGACCAGGAAGAAGCTGGCGGTATAAGCCACGGCCACTGCCCAGACGATGGCGATACGCAGGAGATCATCCAGGCCCAGCCCGATGCCGGACATGAGGTGCAAGAGCAGGGTCAGCCCGCCCAGAACCAGCGCAAGACCGCCCGCCAGCAGGCCGATCCCGGCCAAGGCCTTGCCCGCCACGAATTGCCACCGGCGCATCGGGCGGGTCAGCATCAGCGCCAGGGTTTGCCGTCCGCGTTCGCTGGCGGCCGAGCGATAGCCGATCAGGATGGCGATGGCGGCCCCGATGATCTCGATCTGCTCGATGGCGCCGCGCAGCAGGCGCAACGGGTAGAACTCGGGTGCTTTGATCGCATCGGCAGATTTGCCAAGCGCAAGAAGGGACGCCTTGGCTGCCTCATAAGTCGCGACGTCGCCGCGCAAGGCGATGGCACCCGTCACAAGGGCTACCAGGGCTGCAAGGCCCAGAAAGGCGGTGACGATCAGGATGAAACGGTCGCGCAGCGCATCGCGGATATCCTTGCCGGCGATGGTGCGGACAGGGGTTGGGTTCAATCGGATGGAGTTCAGGGCGGCGTCAGACATTGTACTCTCCTTGCGTCATGGAAAGCCGGGTCAGTGCGCGCCAAGCGATTGCGCCAGCCAGGCCGGTCGCGAGGACCAGGGTGATCACCGGCGGGATGAAGGACGGCGAGGCGATGCCCTGCGGCAGGTAGTCAAGCAATGCCGCCGAGGCGAACTTGTAGGCATCGGCCAGCGAGACGGGGCCAAGTACGACAGCAGCCCAGTGAAAGAAGCTGGTGTCGGGAGGGGTGGCCAGCGCCGAAATCGGATTGATCGCAGCCGTCGGGTTCAGGTTTGCGGTCAGCTGCGGAAGGATGAAGGTCAGGGTCAGCCAGAGGGTGACGGGCAGCAAAAGCCCGACGGTTTCCGACTTTGCCCAAGCCCCTGCCGCGAGGCCGATCAGACCGAAGATGCCCATGTAAAGCGTGGTGATGGCCATGAAGCCGGCCAATTGGACCCACTGCGTGCCCGTCAATGTGATGGCAGGCAGCATCAAAAACGTTGCAACCGCCACAACTCCGGCCACCGCGCCCAAAGCCAGAACCAACCCGGTCAGGGCTGCGATCTTGCCAGCTGCATAGGAATTTCGGCCAAGCGGACGGATGCCGATCAGCGGCAACACCCCCGCCTTGCGATCAAGTCCAATCAAACGATTGCCGATCACGATGGCGGACAGCGCCCCGATCAGTGCCACATAGACCGACAGGTTGCGCATCAACGACAAGGGAGAGATGTCCAGAACCGGGTTTGTCGGCACCGGCTGGCCTGCACTTTTCAGAAACGCTGCCGCGTCCAGATAGATGCGGTTGACCGTCGAGGTCGCGGACCAGCCAAGCCAGGCTGAAATCAGCACCAGAACGACGAACATCAGCGACAGAAGCACCACCGTGCGTTCGCGCAGCACGAAGCCTGCGGATTGGCGGGCGATCAGCCAGCCGGGGTAAGTTGCATCTTCCATCACGCAACCTCGGCCAGACGGCCAACCGGGGTCAGCGACAGGTAAAGCTCCTCCAAAGCCGCATCGTCGCCATAGCGGGCGGTCACGGCTTCGATCCGGTCGTGGTAAACTAGTTTGCCGTGGCTCAGCACCGCGATGCTGGTGCAGGTCTTGGCAATCTCGGAAATCAGATGGGTGTTCATGAAGATGGTCATCCCGAATTCGGTATTCAGGCGCATCACCAGGTCGCGCAGCATCTTGATGCCCATCGGGTCGAGGCCCGAGGTAGGCTCATCCAGAAACAGGACTGCGGGCTGGTGCAGGATGGCCTGCGCAAGTCCGACACGCTGACGCATCCCCTTGGAAAAGCCCCCCACACGCTTGTCGGCCAGATAGGTGCACTCCAAGAGGTCAAGCACGGATTCCACGCGCCGCTTCGGGTCCGCCACGCCCGACAGGCGGGCAAAGAAAATCAGGTTCTCAGCCGCGGTCAGGGTGTCGTAAAGCCGCACGTTTTCGGGGACATAGCCGATGCGGCGTCGCACTTCCAACGGCTCACTGCAGATGTCATGCCCTGCCACGGTCGCCGTCCCAGAAGCTGGACGCGCCAATGTGGTCAGCATCTGGATTGTCGTCGTTTTGCCCGCGCCGTTGTGACCGAGAAAGCCGAAGATCTCGCCTTTGGCGATGTCCATCGACAGGGCATCAACGGCGGTCACCCCATCAAAGGATTGGGTTAGCCGGTTCAACCGGATCATGGGTTCAGGCATTGGGGCTTCCTTTTCTGGGGGGGCCGTGTGGGCGGGTTCTCGATGGACCCTGTTTGCCTGCCCCACACCGCAGCGTCCTTTCGCCCAACTTACAGTTTTGTAATGCGGGCGTTTTCCGGCGATGTCTTTTGGGCAAAAGAAAAGGCGGTGCCTTGCGGCACCGCCTTTCCTGGCATTGGGTCAGAGATCAGTTGTTGGCGTTTTCGCCATCCTGCTCGCCGTCATTGCCATTTTCGCCGCCGTTTTCATTCTCGGCGCCGCCGTCCTGTTCGCCACTCTGCTGATCATTTTCGGCCAGCGTGATGTTCATCACCTTGCCATCGGCGGGATTGATGGCGACGGTTTTCTCGCTGCCGTCGGCAAGCACCACATCGGCCATGATCAGATCAGGCGCACCACTTTCCCCGCTCTGGTATTCGATGCTGGACACCTTGCCGCCTGCCGCCGCTTCCGCGGCGGTAATCGCTTGGGAAAGGCTGGTGGGTGAGGCCAGGAAGGCCTGCGCTTCGGCCATCGGGTCTTCGGTTCCTTGGGTTTCGGCGAAGGCCGAGGCGCCAGAAATCAGGGAAAGCGCAAGAAGCGCGCCAGTGATCGTCAGGGAAGTCTTCGTTTTCATGGGTCTCTCCAGTCAATCATGACCGCTGGTTGCGGCCTGATGAGAGACACATGGGGGTGCCAACTTACACTCAGTTGTCAGCAGCCTTACAACCTCAGGCCCCGCGCGCGGTGGGCAGATTTCCGCCACGCTTGATAAGCAGGACCAAAGCCGCAGCACTGAACACAGCCCCCGTCAGGAAAGTCGCCGGGGCACCAAGGCTGTCCCACAAGAGCCCCGCCACAAGGCTAGCGATCAAGAGCGCAAACCCGCTGACCAGATTGAAAAACCCGTAAGCTGTGCCGCGCAGGTCCGCAGGGGCGGTATCGGCCACCATGACGGCCAGCAGGCCTTGTGTCATGCCCATGTGAACGCCCCAGACCGCCACTCCGGCAAGAACCACGGCCCAATGGGCGGAGTTGGCCAGAATGAGGTCTGCCACGATCAGCAAGGCCAGACCCCCGATCAATAGGGATTTGTGGCTGACCCGATCCGAAAGGCGGCCCAGCGGGTAGGCCGACAGTGCATAGACCAGGTTCATCACCACCATGACCAATGGTACAGTGGCCAGAGGAATGCCGCTTTGCTGCGCTCGCAGGACCAGAAACGCCTCGCTGAAGCGGGCCAGCGTAAAGACGGCGCCGATGCCGACAACCTGCCAGTAGGCGGGCGGCAAGCGGGCAAGACTGGTACGCCGTATCGGGTTCTGCCGGATGGCTCCGGGTTTCGGCGGCGGCTCCTTCACGCCGAAAGCGAGGAGCGCAACGGCCATGGAACCGGGGAGGACAGCCACCCAGAACACCGCCTGAAAGTCGTTGGACCACAGTAGCATCAGCCCCACCGCGATTAGCGGTCCGGCGAATGCGCCCACGGTATCAAGCGACTGGCGCAGCCCAAACGCAGCACCTCGCAACTCGGGCGGAGCGATATCGGCGACGAGCGCATCGCGCGGTGCACTGCGAATGCCCTTGCCCACGCGGTCCAAGAGCCGCGCGGTCAACACGACACCCACGCTTGGGGCAAGGGCGAACAGCGGCTTTGTGATCGCCCCAAGACCGTAGCCGATCAGCGCCAAGCCTTTGCGCCGCCCGAACCAATCACTCAGCACGCCCGAAAATACCTTGACGATCAGCGCGGTTGCTTCGGCCAGCCCCTCGATCAGCCCGATCATCAGCGCACTGGCGCCTAAGGCGGTGACCATGAAAAGCGGCAGCAGGCTGTGGATCATCTCGGACGAGACATCCATCAGGAGACTGACGAAGCCCAGAACCCAGATGCCGGTCGGAATCTGGCTGCGGTTGGATGCGAACATGGTGCTGGCTCCGGGCGATGAACGGACTGGGTTGCAGCCGGACTGTGCGTCGGCATCCAGCGACGGCGCAACCTCGACGCCCTTCGGAAACCTTACAAATTTGTGACCTGGCGGAAAGGCTGGCGTGGATTTGGAGATTTAGTTGGGCGCATCGGTCCCGTCTTTCTGGCCGCCCCAATTGGAACACCTCGACATGCACAGCACCACTCCTGTCACCAACCTTCAAACCCGGCACAATCGCGCAACCCGCCTTCTGCACGCAGGTCTGGCCCTCGCCATCGTGACCCAGCTCTTGACCAGTCTGCAAATGCACGGACCGGATGATGTGCAGGCTGGCGATATCCTGTTTCAGGTTCATCGCTATTCGGGCCTTGCGGCCACGGTCTTGGCCTTTGGGCTATGGGTCACAATTCTGGTGCGGTCGCGCGGCACCGACCTTGGCGCGCTGATCCCGTGGTTTTCCGGGCGGCGTTTGGCGGCGCTTGGTCGGGATATCAAGGTGCATGCCGAGGCAGGGTTAAAGTTGCGGCTTCCCGAGCATGACCCGCAGGCGGCCTTGCCTTCAGCCATTCATGGCCTTGGTCTTCTGCTGATCTCGGCTATGGCCGCCTCTGGCGCGATCTATTTCGTGCAGGTCGCTCTTGGTCTGCATTCGGCCGAACCGGATGGGATGATCGCGATGACGGTTCACCTGGCGCTGGCCAATCTGGTCTGGGCCTACCTGATCGCCCACGCTGGCCTGGCCCTGCTGCACCATCTGTTGCAGTCGATGCGCCTGTCGACGATGTGGTCCTTTGCCCGGTAAGGCCCCGATATGTCCCTGTCAGCCGTCGAGCTTTGGAACCAGAATGCCTTTCTTGCAATCAACGCCGGTGCGCAAGCACCGGCCTATGTCGTCGCGATTGCCAGAATGCTGACAAGTTGGGCGATCTATCTCGCAATGATCCTGTTGGTATTTGCGTGGGTTCGGCGCGGCAGGGCCGTCAGATTTGCGCTGCTGGATGCGACATGCGCTGCGCTTATCGGCCTGGTCGCCGCGCAGGGGATTGCGGCGCTCTGGTATCATCCAAGACCATTCGAGATCGGGCTGGGGCGCCAGTTGCTGGATCATGCCGCAGAATCATCGTTCCCAAGTGACCACGCCACTCTGATGTTCTCTTTGGCAGTATCCCTGCTTTTGAATGCGGCAAGTCGGCGCTGGGGCGGCGTACTTCTGCTTTTGGGTTTCGCAGTGGCTTGGTCTCGCATTTACCTCGGGGTTCATTTTCCCCTCGATATGTTCGGCGCTTTTGGAGTGGCGGCCTTCGTGTCCTTCTTGATCAAATTGGTCGGTTCACACCTGCACCGCCTGTATTATCCACGGCTGATCTCGATCTACGAGACAGGTCTTCATCGGCTACGGCTGCCAGATTACATTTTTCCACGCGCCTCGTAAGAACAATGATTGGACCGGTCACTGCGCGGCTGTAAACCAACGGCTGGAACTTGCACGAATTGTGAAGACATGTGGGTCATGACACACCGACGATCCTGGCAAACCGCATTTCCACGCGCAGGCCCGGCATTGCATCTGCCAGAGCCAATTCGGCGCCATGCAGATCTGCCACGGCCTTGACCAAGGAAAGCCCAAGCCCCGTGCCTTCGGTCGTGCGGCTTTTCTCCAGACGATAAAGGCGGCGCAGCACCAAATCACGCTCCCCGGCCGGAATTCCCGGCCCGGAATCCGAAACAGACGCCGTCACCCGATTGGCCTCGGCCCGCACCCTGCAAGTGATCACCGTGCCCGACGGGCAATGCCGGATGGCGTTTTCGATCAGGTTTGCGAAGGCCTGAGTCAGTAGTTCCTTATCGCCCGTAACCCATGCGGCACTAGCCACATCGCACAGCAGGGTCTGGCCCGCATCTTCGGCCACTTCGACATAAACATCTCCGACGTCTCCAAGCAGTGCTGCCAGGTCGACCGGCGCGAATTTCTCCCGACGCGCCCCAGCTTCGATCTGCGCGATGCGCAGCAGCGCGGAAAAAGTCCGGTCGATGGCCTCACTTTGCGCGATGGCGGCGGCGAGGTCGTCCTCGACTGGTGCAGAGATGGCTGCGTTGCGTGCCGCCTCCTCAATATGAATGCGCAGTCTGTTCAACGGCGTGCGCAATTCATGGGCGATGTCGGCGCTGACCTGACGCATCGCCTCGACCAGGGCGCCAAGGCGGCCGAGCGTCTGGTTGATCTCGCCCGAAATCAGGTCGAGATCGTCACCACGGCCTGACACTGCCAATCGGGTGGACAAATCCCCACCAGCGACCCGGTGGAGCGTGGAGGTTACATCGCTCAGACGGCGCTGAAGTTTGGAGGCGATCCAGGTTCCGGCAGCGATGGCCGCGATTAGGACGGCCAAGGCAGACCAACCAAAGCCGGTCAGAATGATTTCGGACAGATCATCCAGATCGGCGTTACTGAGGCCGACGACCAGATAGTCGCCATGCAGATCGCCCGCATATACCCTGTAGGGATAGTCGGTCTGCACCCCCAGGACAGCCGCTTCAACGATGGACCAGCCCACTGGGATCGGAACATCGCGAATGTTGGAGGCCAGAACCCGGCCGGCAGCATCCCGCAGCAGAAAGACTGACGAATGGCTGGGGCTCGCGGTGATGCGGGCAGTTATCGCATCTACCAGATCCTGCTGATCAGCGGCATCCGATTGCTGCAAGGTCGTGAAGATTTCCATCAGCCGCGCATCCTGCCGATCAGCCAACTGCCGATGCAGCACGGTGTAGCCGACCGCCCCGACCACGATCAGCGCGCCAAGCACAGCAAGCGTGACGCCGAGCGCCAGCCGGAACGAGCTGTGCCGCCAGAGATCAGCGGGGCGCATGAAGTGAATAGCCCATGTTTTTCAGAGTGTGCAGCAAGGCCACCTCGAACGGCTTGTCGATCTTGGCGCGCAACCGGCTGATGTGGGTTTCAACCACTGACGTTTTCGGGTCAAAATGGAAATCCCAAACCCGCTCCAGAAGCATGGTGCGCGTGACCACCCGGCCTTCATTGCGCATCAAGACTTCAAGCAAGGTGAACTCCTTTGGTAGCAGATCAATCGCTTGCCCCCCGCGTGAGGCCTGCCTGCGCATCAGGTCCAGCTCCAGATCTGCGACCCTCAAGACTGTTCTTACCTCTTGCACCGGCGGACGGCGGGCCAAAGCGTTGACGCGTGCCAGCAGTTCGGCAAAGGCGAAGGGTTTGGTCAGATAATCGTCGCCACCGGCCTCCAGACCTTCGACCCGGTCGTCAATGCCGCCCAGGGCTGTGAGGAAGAGCACTGGAGTCTTGCGCCCGGCCGCCCGCAAGGCGCGCACTAATGACAGACCGTCAAGCCCGGGTATCATGCGGTCTACAACAAGCACGTCATAGCTTTCCCGCGTGGCGGCAAACAGCCCATCCGTGCCATCGGCCAGGACATCGCAAACATGGCCGTTCTCGGTCAGACCGCGAGCGACAAAGTCGGCGGCAGAGGGGTCGTCCTCGATCAGCAGGATGCGCATTGGCGGTCTTTCAAGCTCGGATATCTGGAAAGTGGTGACCAGAATATGCGGGCGGCTTAACACATAGGTCGCGGCCACCATACAAATCTGTAAGCTGGGCGAAAGTTGGCTGCATGTTTGCCGGTTCAGAAGCGCCAAGGCCGGGTCACCTCCGGCATCAACCGGAGCAAACCATGAGACAACTTCTCCTTGCCACGGCGCTGATCGCGCTGCCCGTGGCCGCCTTTACCGGCTACAATGTCTACGAGGCCAAGGCGGCGGTCACGGCCAACGCCCCATCTGCCAGTCTTGGCGACCTGTCCAGCTTCAGAACGATCATCACCGATGTCCAAGCCATTGCCGCGAAGGGCGACCTCGTGGCGGCAAAGACCCGTGTCAAGGACTTTGAAATTGCCTGGGACGACAATGAAACCGGCCTGAAGCCGATGGACCCCGCCCATTGGGGCATGATCGACGAAGCCGCTGATGGTGCATTCACGGCCTTGCGCAGCGGCAATCCGGATCCTGCCCTTGTCACCGAAGCGCTGGTTGCGTTGCAGGCGTCACTGCAAGATGCGGCGCAGGTGACGCAATGACCGCCATTTCTTCATCCGATCAGAAGGTTCCTCCCGTGCAGACTTCTGCTGTCGTCTATAATCGCGTGCCCGCCGTCACCGCAGATTTCTGGCTGATCAAACTGATGGCCGTGACCATGGGGGAAACTGCGGCGGACTACCTTGCCGTCAACCTCGGCTTCGGACTGACGACGACTTCTCTGATCATGTCGGCCATTCTGATCGGTGCGCTTGTGCTGCAATTCGCGCAGAAGCGCTATGTGCCGTGGTCCTATTGGCTTGCTGTTGTGCTGATCAGCATCGTCGGCACTTTGGTGACCGACAACCTGGTGGACAACTTCGGCGTTTCGCTGATGACCACAACGATCCTGTTCACTGGGGCACTTGCTGCCACATTCGCGGTCTGGTTCGCCTCTGAGAGGACCCTGTCGATCCATGCGATCTTCACCACGAAGCGCGAGGCTTTTTACTGGCTCGCGATCCTGTTCACCTTTGCCTTGGGAACGGCGGCTGGCGATCTGGTGGCCGAAGCCTTCGGCCTAGGATACCTCGCCACCGGCGTTTTGTTCGGAATGATCATTGCTTCGCTGACGTTTGGCTATTTCTTCCTTGGCCTCGATCCGATCCTTGGCTTCTGGCTCGCCTACATCTTCACACGACCCTTAGGCGCCTCCTTCGGCGATCTCCTGTCGCAACCGATCCAATATGGCGGCTTTGGCCTTGGTACGATTATCACAAGCGCCCTGTTCCTTGGGACGATCATAGCCATTGTTGCCTGGATGAGTTTCAGTCGCCGTGGTGAGGACGGCGCAATTTTGAGCTGACAAAGGCGCATTTGACGCCGGCATCAAACCTTTGGCTGCCGGCGTCATCCAATATTTGCCAAAGATCGTCCTGCCGAAACTAAAGAGGCTTCAGGCCCAGCTCCAAGTACTCAACTGGGCGACCGCTTTGGCTAAAGGCGCGAAACTCGCTCAAAGACCGCTTTCCGCCCTTTGTGACGTTCCAAGCATGATAGACGCAGTCGGCCAATGGCTTTCGTCTCTTGACCGCTGGATCCAATTCCAATTCTGGTGAGAAAGATCGCGCTAAAGGACGCTCAAACCCAATCAGCAAAAGGTAGCCAAACTTCGGCCACCCCTCTTACGCCACCCCGCCTTTCGAGTTGCACAACCAAATCTACCGACCCCACGCAGTATCGCTTCACCTCCTCAAACCCCATCCCGAGCCCTGAGGCCATCACCATGATGGCCAACCGATCAATGGCCTTTCGCGCCGTATCGGCATGGATCGTCGTGAACGACCCACCGTGCCCGGTATTGATCGCTTCCAGAAACGTCCGGCTCTCCTCGCCACGCAACTCGCCCAGGATGATCCTATCCGGCCGCATCCGAAGCGATGCCTCCAGGAGCCGCGCCGGTGTCCGTTCCCCCTGCGAGTTCCGGTCGGCCTTCAATGCCACGACATTCGCTTGGTTTGGGAACAGCTCATAAGCATCCTCAATGGTCACCAGCCGTTCAGCAGAGTCTACCATCGCCAAAAGCGATCGCGCAAAGGTGGTCTTCCCCGTCGATGTCCCCCCAGAAATCAGCACGTTCAGCCGCTTGCGCACGCAAAGCCGCATCGCAGCCTCGACATTGCCGACCTCTGCCAATGCCAGGACTTCTTTCCCGAGCTCCCGCTTGCGATGATCCAGATCGATCAATGACCCGTGCAGAAGCGTCGGCTTGATCGGCGCATCTGCCGCGAGTTTGAACGGCCGCAGGGTGATCGCCATTCCACCTTCGACGATAGGCGGCGCCACGACTTGCGCCCGGATCGCCATGGCTCCCCAGGTGATCTTCCCTGACACAGTCGGCTTC
>CAMFLG010000002.1 GCA_945957495.1 uncultured Pseudorhodobacter sp.
GCTTACCGACACGCAGTTTGGCCTTGCACACGGCACACAGACGCTGGGTTTTGGCGATGACATCTACTTTGACAACGGACTGGCCAGCAATATCGCCGGCAACGGTGGGCGTGACATTCTGGTGATGCGCGACGGCGATGACGAGGTGCATTCCGACGACAAGCCCGATCTTGTCTTTGGCGGTTTGGGCAATGACATCCTGGAAGGCAACCGCGGCGATGACCTCATGTTCGGCAATGAGGGCATGGACAATCTGATCGGCGGCTATGGTCACGACATTCTCGACGGTGGTGCCGATAGCGACGCGCTAAGCGGTGAATTCGGCAATGACCTCATGTTCGGTGGCGGTGGCAATGACGCGTTGGATGGTGGTTTTGGCAATGACGTCATTTATGGCGACAGCGGCATCAGCCTGGCGCAGTTCCGTTTCTGGGTAATCACCCAGTTCCTTGGTCTTACCGAGGAGACTTATGATCCCAATGCAGAATATGCTCTCGATCTGGAAAGCCTGCTGATCCGCCCCGATTTCTACGACCCCAGTAACCCGCTCAGCGAATTCCTCATTCAATTCCCGACACTGGTTGTTGACGGCGACGACGTACTGGACGGCGGCTTTGGCGATGACAGCCTTTACGGCGGTGGCGGCAAGGATGTGCTGAAAGGCGGGCAGGGCAAGGATTTGCTGGATGGGGGCAGCGGCGACGACAGCCTGATGGGGTGGAGCGGCGACGACACGCTTTACGGCGGCACGGGCAATGACACCCTGAACGGCGATCTGGGCAACGACAGTCTGGTCGGCGGCAGCGGCGACGATTTGCTGCAAGGCAGCTACGGCGATGACACGGTCTATGCGCAAGACGGCAATGATGCGGTGCAAGGCGGCGTGGGTGTCGATCTGCTTTATGGCGGTATCGGCAATGATTCACTTTGGGGAGACGATGGCAATGACACGCTTTACGGCGAAGAAGGCGCCGACATGCTGCAAGGCAGCGCGGGTCATGACAGCCTGATTGGCGCGGTGGGCAATGACACGCTTTATGGCGACGCAGGCAACGACACGCTTCTGGGTGGCTTTGGCGATGACAGTATCATCGGTGGCCTTGGCGCAGATCAACTGATCGGTGATGCAGGCAATGACGCGATGTGGGGCGATGACGGCAGCGATCTGCTTTACGGTGGTGCGGGTAGCGACAGTCTGCGCGGCGGGGCCTTTGCCGATACATTGTGGGGCGATGATGGGGATGACCTGCTGGAGGGCAACACCGGGCGCGACATCCTGTCAGGCGACAAGGGCAATGACACGCTGCTGGGGCAAGAGGATGATGACCTGCTCAACGGTCGGGTTGGCAATGATCTTCTGAACGGCGGAGCGGGTCATGACACCCTGCGCGGTGGGTTTGGCGATGACACGCTGTTTGGCGAGGACGGCAACGACCGTTTTACCGGCAGTGATGGCAACGACGTGATCTATGGCGGCACGGGCAATGACACCATCTATGGTGAGAATGACAACGACAGCATTCTGGGCGGCGATGGGCTTGACAGCATTCTGGGCGGCATTGGCAATGATACGATCTGGGGCGGGGCCGACGATGACCGCATCTTTGGCGAGGATGGCAACGACATCCTCGGCGGTGAGGCGGGCAACGACTATATAGACACAGGCCGCGGGCACGACACAGTCTATGGCGGCATTGGCGATGACACCATTCTGGGCATGGCAGGCAGCGATCAGATCTTTGCCGGCGATGGCAATGACAGCGTAACTGGCGGCTTGGGCCTTGACCTGCTGGTTGGCGAGGCGGGCAATGACACGCTTCTTGGCAATTACGGCGATGACACATTGTCGGGCGGCATTGGCGATGACAAATTGTCGGGCGGCTATAGCAACGACAGCCTGTTTGGCGGCGATGGCAATGATCGCTTGCTGGGGGGCGAAGACAACGACACGCTTTATGGCGAATTGGGCGACGACAGCCTGCAAGGCGACGCGGGCAATGACAGCCTGTTCGGCGGTGATGGTAATGACACGCTAGCGGGCGGTTTGGGCAATGACACGCTGAATGGCGCGGCTGGGGTGGATGTGTTTGTGTTCGAGGCCAGCAATGGCAGCGATACGGTCAGCAATTTCACCACGACCCTTGCCAATGCCGCTGCCCATGACGTGCTGCGCTTTGAACGCTTTGGCGAGATAAGCGATCTGGCGGGGTTCAAGGCCGCCGCAACCCAGGTCGGCGCGAATGTCGTCTACGACCTGGGCAATGACGGACTGAATACCATCACGATCAACAACGTCTTTCTGGTCAACCTGCAGGCCTCGGATTTCGAGTTCTTTTAGGTTCGTCCGGCGTCAACTGCGGCTGCGGGTGTCGCGGGTATGGTTAATCTGACCCGAACAGATCGCGCGTGAATATCTTGGCTGCGACATCTGCCAGTTCTGGCGTGGCGCGGTTGGCGACGATCAGATCGGCGTCCGTCTTGAACCGGTCAATGTCACCCACCACTTCGGAGCCGAAGAAATCGGGCTCGGACAGGTTGGGCTCATAGACGATGACGCGGATGCCCTTGGCCTTGATCCGCTTCATGATACCTTGAATCGAGCTGAAGCGGAAATTGTCAGAGCCGCTTTTCATTGCCAGCCGGAACACGCCCACGGTGCGGGGCTTTTGTGCAACGATCTGATCGGCAATGAAATCCTTGCGGGTACGGTTGGCGTCAACGATCGCCTTGATCAGATTTTGCGGTACACTGCTGTAGTTGGCCAACAACTGCTTGCTGTCTTTGGGCAGGCAATAGCCGCCATAGCCAAAAGAGGGATTGTTGTAATGTGAGCCGATGCGCGGGTCGAGTCCGACCCCTTCGATGATCTGACGGCTGCTGAGCCCATGCACCAAGGCGTAAGAGTCCAACTCGTTGAAGAAGGCGACGCGCATGGCAAGGAAGGTATTGGAAAACAACTTAATCGCCTCGGCTTCAGTCGATTGGGTGAACAGCATCGGCGCGGTTTTGGTGATCGCACCACCCAAAAGCGCCTCTGCAAAGACACGGGCGCGGTCGGATTGTTCGCCTACGATGATCCGCGACGGGTGCAGGTTGTCGTACAGGGCGCGACCCTCCCGCAGGAATTCCGGTGAGAACAGGATGTTGGGGTTGCCAAACTCTTGCCGGATGCGGGCCGTATAGCCGACGGGGACGGTTGATTTGATCACGATCAGCGCATCGGGGTTGATAGAGTGGATCAGTTTCAGAACCGCCTCGACCGAGCGCGTGTCGAACTGATTGGTCGCGGGATCGTAGTTGGTGGGTGTGGCGACGATGACGAAAGTGGCTCCTCTATAGGCCTCGACCGGGTCAAGTGTGGCGTGCAGGGACAAGGGCTTGGTCGCCAGGTATTCCGACACCTCGTCATCCACGATCGGGGAAACCCGGTTGTTGATGGAAGCAACCCGCCCCGGGTCGATGTCGATTGCCACGACATCATTGTGCTGGGCGAGCAAAATTGCATTGGAGATACCGACATAACCCAGCCCGGCTACTGCAAATTTAATCTTGGTATTCATGGGAATATGGCCTCGATCTCTGAATGCGGGCCGCGCGGGGGACTACGGCAACCCAAGTCGCACGGAAGCTTGAACGGTCAAGCCGGAGACTTTGTCGCTGCCGGGGCCGACCGAGTCAATCCGGCCAAGACCGTTTGCTGTTTCCCGCTCAGCGCTTTGTGTGAGCGCACGAAGTTTGGCAGTCAGTGGCAAACCCGGTTCGAAGGCCAGAGCGGGCAGAATCCCACGTTAAGTTGTTTCAAGCACCCGTTTTCCATAGTCCCGAAGATTACCGTTGGGATCAACGTATCGATAGAGAGTGACGGGGCGGATTTTGAGTTCTTTGCAGAGTTCACCGACGGATGTGTCGCGATTTGCCATGGCGGCCTGAGCAAGGCGGACCTGGGCCTTGGTGAGTGAAAATTTCCGTCCCCCGGTTCTTCCTCTGGCGCGGGCCGCCTGCAGGCCTGCCATGGTCCGTTCGCGGATCAGTTCGCTTTCAAATTCGGCTAGGGCCGCGAATATCCCAAAGGACAGGCGGCCTGCGGCAGTCGTCGTGTCGATCGCAGCACCTTGGCCTGTCAGGACTTTCAAACCGACGCCGCGCTCGGTCAGCATGGCGACAGTCTTGACCAGGTGGTGCAGACTGCGCCCGAGCCGGTCGAGTTTCCAAACCACCAGAACATCACCCGCCCGCAGGGACTTCAGGCAAGCCTCCAGCCCAGGGCGATCATCTTTTTTGCCGGAGGCCTGATCAGAGTAGATTTGCCTTTCAGGCACATCGGCAGCATTCAATGCATCCTTTTGCAGATCGAGCGACTGGCTGCCGTCGGCTTTCGACACTCGGGCATAGCCGATCAGCATGTTTCACAAACGAATGTTTGTGGAATTACCTTGCGGAAGTCGTATACGAACACGATCACTGAACCTTATCTCATGTCTCAATCAAATATACATAGACTATGTTCAAAAATCAAAAGATATATCCGGCATCGCCCCATTTTCCTAGGTCTCCGAAGTCAGTGCAGTCTGATCTCCCAACCGACAAAGCGCCCATACTGCCCGGTTACACCCAGCCGGCCCGTGATCTGAAATCATCCTCAACCGCCAACACCGCCCCAATCATTTTGGCTTCGCCTTGCAGCTTTGCACGGTGGGATACCAGCGGGACTGCTCGCCCCCCGGGGGGGCGCTCCCGCAGCAGTCTGCGCCTTCTTGTTGCACCACTCGGGCTGCTACCAGACGATCTCGCTGCCACCGCAGCAGCGTAGTTGAAACCCATCACCGGACCGTCGGCAATTCGGCACGAGGTTGAATCCCGCTGTGATGCCCGCATGGATGATGCCGAAATTGGCCATCCCGTTCGAGTCTGATCTGGCTACCGGTCAAGGAGCATATGTCAGATACTCCTTGCCGTTTGGCGCGCGCGATCGAGATCGGTGTCGAAGAGCGTGACCGTCTCGCCGCGTGCAACGGCGGCAGAGGCGAGGGCGCGGCAGAACGTGCTCTTGCCTGCCCCACCTTTACGGGTGGCGACAAGGAGGACGCGAATGCCGTTGGCTGTCACAATTCTTGTATCCGAATTCACAATTGCTAAATTCATACACAACCTCTCCGCGATTTTATGAAGCAGCCGTAGCACTGATAAACCGTAACCCGCAATGGCCGCCTAGGTTATGCTGAATTGGGAATTCGGAGTCACCCTCTCTTCTCCGCATATCTTAATTCCTTTATCTTAATTCCGATAATTTAAATCCACTGACCTGAATTCAATCATTCCTCTAACGGAGCGCCCATCCTTATACCGAATTCCGTTTTCCTTTCTGCGAAATCCTGCATTCCGATGCGCTGATCTTCGGGAAGCAGCGCAGCTCAGGTCGTGGATAATCATAGTAAGCCACTGTAAATGCACATATTAGTATCTCAGATTACGGTGCTGTCCTGCACTGATCTCTTTCCGGGTCTTCTGGCGCAACGCTGTGCTTCAATTGCTACGGATGGGCATCTGCTGCACCAAAGGAAATGCGTTCTTTGCAGGGCTTGATTGCCCTTGCCAATTTGGAGGGGAAGGGTAAATGAAAGCCATGGCAGGAAATGCGATATGTCTACAATAATTCGGGTGGTCGGTGGTGATGGTAAAATCTCATTCTACTGAAGCGCGGCTCAAACCTAAATTAAATCAGGATGCGGTAGTTCGGGTCGAATCTTTGGCTTCAGAGTCGCTCCAAAGCTCCCGGCGTGGTCGTCCCGTTGCGCGCGGTTCTGGGCAGGTCGTCAGTTGCCGTCTGCCTGCAGAAGAACTGCATGCCTTCGACGCCCTTTGCGCCCAGCTTGGAGTGAGATCGCGCTCGGACGGGGTGCGCTCTGTCGTTCGGATGGCCTCTGGCTTCCTCGAATTCAGCCGGGAGGACAGCACACGGCTGGAAGAGATCCGCTACGAGCTGGGCAAGATCGGCACCAACGTGAACCAGATTGCCCTGGCCGCGAACCGGGGCAGGGCCCCGATGATCCGGGCACAGTGGGCGGCTGTTGAAGAACTGCGGCGGTCGCTGCCCTTGGTGACAAAGGCCTTGGGACAGATCATAGCTGAACGTCGCCGCCAGGGCGTGGCGCTGTTCCGGAAGTTCGTCGAAGCTCAGGAAGGCGCGCGCCATGGTTAGGCTTGGGTCGCGTCCTATTGGGGTTGCAGAGGCAGTCCTCGGCGAGATCAACTTCCTGCGCCCGCAGCAAGGCAAGGTTAAAACAGGCAATCCCTCGTCGCCCAAGCGCGAGTTCAGTTTCTCGACGCGAGCGAGCCAGCTGTGGCGGTTCTCAATGGGGTCGAACGCAGCGGTGCTGAAGAAGATCGGCAAGGGTGGGACGGCCAATGCCAAGGAACTGGCGGCCCAGATGGACTATCTGTTCTCGAAGTCGGTTTCGATCTTCGGCAACGGGGTCGTGTTGGCTGCCGACGCCAAAGGGCTGACCAAGGACGAGCGCAACGACATCGTCGGCGACTGGGTCGAGGATTGGCGCGGCTCGCCCAAGAACGGCCACACCACGCATTTGCTGATGAGCTTTCCATCCCATGTCCGGCCAGAGAGGGCGAAGCTGATCGCCGAGGCCTGGGCCTTCGAGATGTTCCAGTCAGGAGAGCATCAGGACGATGTCTGGTCCTATGTGGCCGCCTTGCACAGCGACAAGGCGCATCCGCATGTGCACATGGTGATCAACAACCGGGGCACGGTGAATGACACATGGTTCTACATGGCCAAGGAGCACGCCTTCAATCTGGATGTCATGAAAGAGCGGATGGTGGCGATTGCGGCCGAAGAGGGCGTGTTCCTGGATGCCACCTCGCGCGCCGAGCGGGGGTTGCTGAGCTATGGGCCGTCGCGGGCTGAGATCGAACGCGCACGGGTTGAAGGCCGTGCGCCGGAAGAACGGCCACGCGAGGGCAAGGCGCTGGAGGACGCCTTGGCGACGATGGCGCGGACGGCGGATGCGATGAGGAGTCTGCAGCATGTGGCTGCACTGACCGGGCTGCCTGAGATTGGCGAGAAGATCGCCAAGGCCGAAGAAGCCCTGCGGCGGGGCGGGGTGCTACAGCCTTTTCCAGCAGAGGCGGCTACGGCGGACCGGGCTGATCTGGACAAGCATTTCAGCGGATGGATGGCTGAGGCGGAGGACAAGATCCGGAAGATGCCGGTCGCCGAGCGTAAGGACATGCGGGGCGAGCTTTATGGTTATGCGATCGACATCGCCAAGGGCTTGGGCGACCCACGCGGCGCGCAATTGTTGCAGATGCTGCCGCAGTCGACGCTCTATGCGACCAGTCTTGCAGGCGATCAGGTGACAAGGGGCAGGGAGGTCGTTGATCTGCGGCCTGGTGCCGTGGATCGGCTCAAAAAGGATATCGTCGGCAAAGCGGTGGCACTGGGTCTCAGCGGTGACCGCATGGCTGAACGGCTGGAAACCGGCGCCGCCAATGCCTGGGAGGAGCGGGGCTGGGTGCGCAGTGACTTGCTGGTACTGTCAGGGCGACAGCGTGTTGATCTTCGTAACCCGGCCCGAAGCCGGAAGGTCGCCGATGATCTTGAACGCTTCTACGAAGCCGCAGCAAAGCTGATCGAGCAAGCCCGCCAACATGAAGTGGTGCAGGACAATAGCCTGCTGCTGCGCGCCCTTGGGTCGATGGGCCGTATCATGCAGACGGATGGAAAGGTGGAGTTCCGGGGGGATGAGCAAGCGGAGCGCTTCGCCGATGAGCTGCGGCAGCGGTATGGCGAAGGGGTTGTGGCTGAGCTTGCCAGCGGGCGGACGGAGGCATTGGCTGAGGATTTCGAGGATGAGGACCAGCGGAAGTGGATCGCTCGGGCGGTTGTTTCGGCCGCCAAATCGCATGTGGCGTTCGGGCTGACTTTACAAGAGGCGCACAAAGCTGAGCGTAGGTTCTATGGGCGAACAGAACGGGGAGGTGACAAAGACTGGGAGCGCTGAACGACGCAACGAGCGGAAGAGCTAAGCCGCTTAGCGGCGATGGTGTGAGCTAATGGGATGAACTGCCTTCCCGCCAAACCGCAGCTATAGTTGCGGTCATCGGTAGGACAGGAGGAGTATTCCGATGGAAATCGCGGTTCTTGGAATTGACTTGGGCAAGACGGTTTGCAGCGTGGCGGGAGTGGACGGCACTGGTGCCGTCGTGATGCGCAAACGTGTTCAACGTTTCCGGCTTCTGGATTTTCTTGCGCAGTTGCCACCTTGTGTGGTTGCCATGGAAGCATGTGGCGGCGCCCATCATGTTGGGCGGTTTTGTTTGCAGTTCGGTCACCAGCCGCGCTTGATGTCGCCGCTCTATGTTCGGCCTTACGTGAAAGTGCACAAGAATGATGACCGGGATGCCGAGGGCATTGCAGAGGCTGCGACTCGCCCGACAATGAGTTTCGTGCCGATCAAGTCGGAAGAGCAGCTTGACCTGCAAGCCCTTCATCGGGCGCGCGAGCGGCTTGTGCAGGATCGGACCCGACTGATCAACCAAGCCCGTGATTTTCTGATGGAGCGCGGTATTCGTCCAGCACAGGGGCGGCATCTGTTCCAGAAGTTCCTGACAAGGCTCGCCGAAGATCACAGTAGCGATCTGACGCTGCGGATGATGGCGATGCTGGCAGACATGGCTGCCGAGTTGGGCACGATCAACGAAAAGGTCGCCGCACTGGATGCCGAGATCAAGTCTGTCGCCGGGGCGGATCAGGACATGCGTCGGCTGATGGAAATCCCCGGCGTTGGGCCGACCATCGCGACCGCGCTTGTAGCAGCCGTAGGCGACGGGAAGACTTTCGGCAAGGGACGCGATCTCGCGGCCTGGCTCGGCCTCGTTCCCCGGCAAGTTACGACCGGAGGCAAGGCCAAGCTGATTGGCATATCCAAGCACGGCAACGCGTATTTGCGAAAGTTGTTCATTCACGGGGCCAGAACCGTGCTGCACTTGGTCAAGGACAGGTCGACCCCACTCGCCAGCTGGGTCGAAGGCTTGAAAGCCAGGATGCATGTCAACGTCGCGGCTGTTGCGATGGCCAACAAGTTGGCACGCATCGCATGGGCCGTGCTGACAACGGGCGAGCGATACTGTTCAGCCGCCGTGGCGAGTACCTGACTGCTCGCTTGTAGCGGGGAGAAACAAAGGAATCTGCAAGTGAAAAGGAGATGGACCAACGACCTGATCGGCGTCTTGCAAGTCTGACGGGGGGCATGGCCTTTGAAGGCCGATGAGCTAACGAGACACAAGGCGCGCGACTTCCCATCTTGGTCAGGGGCAAACCAAAGGGCCCCGAGAAAGACCGAATACATAGGAGCAGGGTTTGCGGCGCATCAACAAATCGCTTGCAGGGGAAGGCGGTTCATACATACTCCCCGAAAATGGGACAGTGACGGAAGCTACGATCTGACGTCTGCTGATCTCCAAGAACGAGGCGCTGACAGATCAGCTGTCTTCGTCGAATCTATCGCTTGGGGCGATGATTTGAAAACCCCGATTTTCCAAAGCTTTAAGCGCCTGCCGTACTGGTTTGCTTCGGATGTAACGCTCTGATTTCCAAGCCGCCTTGATTTCCTCGGGGCCAGCCTCGGGATGGGCAGCCTTGAATTCCGGCAGCCAAAGCGCGCGCGCAATAGAGCGTGCCATCATCAGGATGGTCGGGACGGCGTTGCCTTCAGCATCGCGTTCAGGATCTTCGTCAGACATAACACCCCTTCAAAGCCAAATTGTTGACATAGACCATCTTCGCGAGCCTTGTGATTTGGTATAGGCGGGGCGGTCCAAAGGCGTCAAGCAATCCCGCATAGATCTGGCGTTTTCACAAACTCTGTACGCGTTTGCGGCTGCCCTTTAAGCGAAACCCACAGCCTCCGGAGCAGAAAAGCCGGCATACCCAGTGACAGCACCATTGTTGGCTTGTCTCATCAGCGCGCGCAGGCTACGCCAAAACAGTGTAATTGGTGTCAAAGTCGGCAGGTGGCAGCAAGAATGAGGGGAACGGCGCGTTGAACAGGCAGCCAATCTTGATCGTGGGCGCAGGTCTTTCCGGCGCTGTGATCGGTCGCGCCCTAGCCGAGGCGGGTCATGTGGTGACCATTCTGGACGAGCGCCCGCATGCCGCCGGCAACTGCCATACCGAGCGCGATGCCGAAACCGGCGTGCTGGTACATGTCTATGGGCCGCATATTTTTCACACCGATGATGCGGGCGTCTGGGAATATGTGAACAGCTTTACCACCTTCAAACCCTATATGAACCGGGTGAAGTCTACCGCACAGGGCCAGGTATTCTCGTTGCCGGTCAATCTGCACACGATCAACCAGTTCTTTGGCACCACCCTGCGCCCCGATGAGGCGCGCGCGTTGATCACAGGCAAGGCCGACAAGAGCCTGACCGATCCGCAGAACTTTGAAGAACAGGCGCTGTCGATGATCGGGCCCGAGCTTTATGAGGCTTTTTTCAAGGGCTATACCCAGAAGCAATGGGGCTGCGAGCCAACCGATCTGCCGGCGTCGATTCTGAAGCGGCTACCGCTGCGCTTCAACTATGATGACAATTATTTCTTCCATAAATACCAGGGTATGCCAGAAAGCGGCTATACGCCGATGGTCGAGGCGATCCTGGACCATCCGGGCATCACCCTGCGGCTGAACACCCGGTTTGAACGGGCCGATGCGGCGGGCTTTGGCCATGTATTCTATTCCGGACCGCTGGATGGCTGGTATGGCTGCGATCTGGGCCGATTGGGCTATCGCACGCTGGACTTTGAACGCTTCATTGCCGAGGGTGACTATCAGGGCTGTGCCGTGATGAACTACCCCGGCCTTGATGTGCCTTTCACCCGCATCACCGAACACAAGCATTTTTCGCCTTGGGAAAACCATCATGGATCGGTGCTGTATCGCGAATTTTCGCGCGCCTGCGAACCCGGTGATATCCCCTATTACCCGATCCGGCTGGCGGCCGAACAGGAATTGCTGACCGCCTATGTCGCCCGCGCGCAGGCCGAATCCGGGGTAACCTTTGTCGGCAGACTGGGAACCTACCGCTATCTTGACATGGATGTCACAATCCGCGAGGCGATGACGGCGGCGGAGATGTTCTTGACCGCAACCGCCTCGAACAAACCGATGCCTGCCTTCGCTGTGAACCCCGCCTGATGACAGGCCGCCGCCTTGCCGCGCTTGTGGTGACCTATAACCGGGCGGATCAGATTGCACGCACGGTGACCGCACTTTTGGCCAGTGACATCGACCATCTGCTGGTGGTCGATAATGCGTCCGACGATGGCAGCACCGATTTTCTGACCGGCATAAAGGATCCGCGTCTGAACCTGCTGCGGTTGACGGAAAACCGCGGTGGTGCGGGTGGCTTCGAGGCCGGGCTGCGCCATTTAACCGCTAGGTTCGATCCGGATTGGTGCGTGGTGATGGATGACGACGCCCGCCCCGCGCCAGATTGCATCGCGCGGTTTCGCGCCGAACTGTCCAGCCATACCGCCGCGGGATGGGAGGCGCTGGCCGCCGGGGTGTTCTACCCCGATGGGGCAATCTGCGAGATGAACCGTCCGTCACGCAACCCGTTCTGGGATCTTCGCAGCTTTGTGCGCACCCTCCTGGGCGGCGGACGTGCGGGGTTTCATCTGGGCGATACGGCCTATGACAGTTCTGACCCGATCCTGGTTCACAACGCCTCTTTCGTCGGGTTGTTCCTGTCACGAAAAGCGATTGCGCGGGCAGGCTATCCCGAAGGCGGGTTGTTCATCTATGGCGATGATCTGATCTATACGCTGGCCCTGACGAAAGCCGGGGGCAAGATCGGCTTCCTGCCCTGGCTGCGCTTTGAACACGACTGTTCGACCTTTCACCAAAAACAAAGCCAACCCGCTGTCTCAGGGGCTGTCTTGGCGGAAAAGAAAGCAGGGCCGCGCTTGCATCATCCGCTGTGGAAAGCCTATTACGCCCACCGCAACGGGCTGTTTGCCTATCGGCTGGCGGCAGGGTCGCTGTGGTTCTGGCCGGTGCTGTTGGTGGTGGCGCCGAAATGGGCGCTGAAGGCGCGCGCATATGGGCCCGATGGCGGTATCTTCCTGCGGCTTTTGGCGCTGGCCTTGCGCGATGCACTGATGGGCCGCCGCAACCGCCCCCATGCCGAGATAGTTGCACGCGCGGCAAATCAGCGGCGGGGCGCCCAACCGTGACCGACCGCAAAGCCAGTTTACATCGCCCCCCCCTCCCCATAGTTTCGCCCCAAATCTCGGAAGCGTCCGGAAAGATAACAGCATGACGGTCTTTTTATGGCAGCATAAGCTCACCTATGTTTCGGTTCCAAAGGTTGCCTGCACCTCGCTGAAACACATGTTCTTCGAGGTGGAAAATGGCCATGCCTTCACCGCCTTCAAAACCAATGGCAAAGCCTATCACATCCACCAGTTCTACAAGGGCATCAACTTTGCCGATCTGCCAACCGATCGGATCGAAGATCATATCCGCATGACGATCGTGCGCGATCCGCTGCGGCGGCTTTTGTCGTGCTATTCCAATCGGGTGCTGCACCACAAGGAACTGTCCCGCGCCAAGGCCGGGCCAAAACTGCGGGCAGCCGGGCTGAAGCCCGACCCGGATCTGCCACTGTTTCTGGAGCGGCTGGAGGACTACTGCAATGCAGTGGGCTCGATCGGCCATCACGCCCGGCCGATGGTCGATATCATCGGCCCCGATCCGCGCTATTTCGACCATATCTATCCGATTGAGCGGATCGGGGAATTTGCAGAAACCGCCAGCAAGGTTGTCGGCAAGCCACTTGTGGTCCCGCACAAGCAGACCGGCGGCCCCAAACTAAGCCCCTCAGACCTGACGCCAGCTCAGGTCGCTGGTATCCGTAAATATTACGCTGAAGATTATGATATATGGGGACGGTATTTTTAGATGCGCTTTTGAAAGCGTTGCATGTTACACAAATTCCATCTTCAGAAAGCAGAACGGTATTGGCCCCCAAGTCAGCAGGGCCAATACCGGCAAGAATCTCTCTCAATGCTTTGTTACAACGAACCCGGATTTCTTAAGCGCCAAAACGGCCTTCTTTCCTGCCTTGATTTGGGCGTCGCGCGCAGCCTCCCAAGCGGCTTTCATTTCCTCGGGCGATGCATTCGGATTGGAACGATTGAATTCGTACTTCCACACCCCATAACCGACGATCTTGGCAATTTCGCGAAACTCCTTTGCCTCTGCCTCGGTCATTTTCGGTTCAGATTCGGCGACTTGTGCTTCTTCAGTCATATCTCACTCCTGTGTATTGGTGCTATCTGCACCGGGAAGAAAAAGTAATGTGGGCAAGTCAGGGATCTTCTTTTCCAGTTCTGGAATTCCGACAAAGCGCGAATAGCGGTCGCTGGTTCCCTGATTACCTTTTCCACGGATCGCTTCAACCATTTTCGTAGTCGTGCCCTTTTCCGTCGGTAAATTCAGCCACCTTGTAACGCGCGTCAGAGACTTGATCGCGATTCCTTCATCTTCAGCATAAATCTCTTCAAAAGAGATTGCCATTGGATTGGCTTTCAGCTTGCGCAGTTTGCGCCAAATCTTGTTCAGTTTTTCGTTGGCTCCCGTCTCGTGTTTGATCAAGGCATCAACATCAAGAGGTTTTACGAAGGCTTCGGCATCCTTGCCCTCTTCAAGCACCTTGCTGGGCCCCCAGGACCGTGTGCGCTCCGCGTATTCCATTGACAGAATACGACCCAAAGGGTTCTGGCGGTAAAGGAAAAGGTGGGCATAGCCTGCGTCGGTCGAAGAGGTCAGCAACGCATCGCTGACCGCCCACGGCACCCGTTCGACGCAGTGCTTGATGTTGTTTTTCAGTGCGCAAATCTCTTTCATGCCGGCTGCCAGAGCTTTTTCGTCTTTGGCTTTCAGCCATGCCTGGGTCAGATGGCCGTATTCCCGCCGCCCATTGAAAGGTTCTTCCTTGAGTTCTGAATGCACAGAGTTCCGGTTTAAATAATTGCTCAGATTCGTTCCGCCGGTGCGCTGCAGCGTCCAGATCAGGAGTGGTTTTTCAATTCTTGCTTTTACCATGGTAGAAAATCCTGAATATCGGCTCGCCGAGCTAAAAAAGAAAGCAGTCAAACTCTGCAACGTCGTCATAGTTGGCGACCAGCTCTTGATTGCTTTTGTCCTTTTGCTTTCGCAACCCGATCGAAATCGGGTGCGACGGCAAGGGGCGCTCAAAGACCGTGCAGATCGACTTAACGCAGGTATCGACCGAATCTGCGATGTCTTCATAGAACAATTCAGCGTAGTCCGCCTTGGCAAAGAAGGTTCGCGCGTAGTCAACATGGTCTCGCTGCTTGTCCAGAAACGCCCGCACTTCCGACCGGTTCAATACAAGAGGCTCTACTTCAGTTGGGGCTTTATTCTTGCCGAACTCTTGCCATTTGCCGGTCTGGTTGGCCACCTTATGCGACAGGAACACGTCAAAGGCATTTCGCCGGATCAGGTGAATGACCTTGTCGTTATCGCGGAAATGCGCCCACAGCGGGTCAGCTTTATCCACATGATAGTAAAATATCTTTGCCAAAGCCTCCCGCTCTTCGGCCTCGGCGGCTGACACGATCTTCTGCCAAAGCTCAACCGGTTCCGTCGCAACCAGCGCCAGCACCTCGTCCTTGTTCAGACCCGTCAATTCCTCGATCAGTGCGAAGCTGTCGCCGGTCGGGCGAAAAATTTCCTTTGCGACGAAATTGCGCGGGAAGCACTTCGAATAAGCAGTCAGAAAATAGTTGGTCCCAGATCGGGCGGATGACAGAAGGATATTTCCCTTGGGCATATTCTTACCTTGGCTATTTCTTGATGATGTCGGCGCCCATGAGCTTTCCAAAACTCCGAGGATCCAGTGTCGTCAGCAGGCTATCGGCAATGGGCCTGCTCGGCAACGACATGGCCTGTTGTATCGAGTCGCCATTGCCGCTTCCGAAGATCTTGGCGATGTTTTCAGCGGTTCTGGCGTGATATTGTGATGCTTTGCTTGATGCAAGCATTGCCGCCATCCGCTCACGTGATGCCTGCGAGAACAACTTGATCATTTTGTAATGCCGGATCGGCAGCACAAGGTCGGTGTCCCATATCTCGGCCCCCGGATTGGGTGTGCCGTCATTATAGTGAAGGGTGTGGAAGCCCTGATTGATGTGGCGACCGGCGCGGAACTGGATCAACGGTATCTTCCGCAGGCTGTCGAAAGTGCCATAGGCATGATAGCGGGTGTCGAGGCGCCAGGACAGGCCGACGAAATCGCCAAAGGCCCATTTGATCGGCGCATAATTGGCGTAATCGGGCGCGATCTCGGCCTCAACCCAGACATGATGGTCAAACAGGCGTTGAAAATCAGTCTCGACCGTTTCGAACGCCTCCGGGCTGGTATCGGGGGCGGGCAACAGGTCAATCAGCAGGGCAGGCATCGTTTCCTGACCGCGCGCGCGCATGAATCTTGTCAACTCCGGCAGGGTGCTGAAGCCCTGCGGCAGGTCGATGAATTCATCCGCATCCAGCGTGAGCATCCACTGCCCCTCGGCCAGATAGGCCTTGGCCATCCCCTCCATCCAAAGCCCCTTGGCAGTAAGGAAAGTGCCAACCTTGGGATGGAAGATGAACACATCCGGGTAAGGTAGGCTGTCGGCCAGCGCGGGCGCAGAACCATCATCAACAATGAAGAAATACTTCACGCCCAAGGCTTTGTAATGATCATAAAATGGCTGCAAAAAGCTGTGGTCGTTCTTCATGCAGGCGACGATGCACACATCGTCCGGCCCGATTTCCAGACTGCCCGCGACAGGGTTCTTGTTGGCCCAAAACAAGGTGCCAAGGATCTTTTCGGGCGGCACCGCATCCAGCACGGCATGACGACCCTGGACCGCTAGCTTCAGATACTTGTCCCGCAACTTCTGGTTCGGGGCGTTCTTGAGAAAACAGACGCCCTGATTGAAGGTCGTCATTGCCTCCATCGAGGTGTCTTCACTGACATAAGTGTCGCTTTTGGGGTTGAGTGGCAGGCAGCGTTCGACCGAGGCAATCTCGATAAGGGGGTTGCTCACGCCAACCTCGGCAAAATAGGTCCGCGAACGTTTCGAGGCAAAGCCATGATTGTCGGCCTGGATACGGATCAGTGGCATCTGCGGAAAGCGCAGCATGGCCGAAAGCAGCACATCCATTTCGTCGAACTGGCGCGGCATGAAGTTTTCGTCATAGCCAATGCTGCGATAAATCCACGTCGGCAGTGTGATCCTGCCGCTGGAGCCGTCGCCCCAATTTCCGGTGAAATGGTGGAACAAGAAGCCCTTGGGATGCGCCGCCATCAGATCAAGAAGCTGTTCCGTTTCGGCGGCGGTCACAAAGTTGTCGCCATCCAGCGAGGAATAGATTTCGCCGATGGCATAGTTCTTGTGGCGGTTCTTGGCTTTGCCGAAATGCCAGCCATCCAGTGCGGGCTCGACAATCATCCGCAGATAGCCCGCCTTCAGTTCCTCTGGGAAACTCTGCCGCACCCAGTCATGGGTTTCGCGATCTTCATCCATGAAGACAATCACGAATTCCACCTCTGCAGCATAGGGACGATTGGCCTCGATATTGGCACCAAGCGTTCCTTTGATGTCATCGGGACGGTTCATGATCGGGGTACAATAGGACAGCTTTGGTTTGCGCGCCAAAGCATCGGCCAGCCCGGGAATCTGCGTCAATTCTGCCGAATCCGCCGAAACGGAGCGCCCCATATAGTGGCCAAAGGCAGCATAATGCTGCCGGGGCGTCATGCCGATCAGGCCCGCGTCCGGATAGGTTGCCCCGTACCAGTCGGCATCAAAAGCGGTATAATGTTCGATGACATCCAGGGTGCGAAATTCGATCACGACAAAGACCTCAATGCGCCAAGTTTCTCCTGCAAACGCGCCAAGGACGGCTCCAGATCATTCATGTCGCACTGTGTGACGCGATCTGGTTGCGCCGCCAGCATCGCACGAAAACATGTTTCGGTGCTGCGCAGGGTGTTCTCACTGTCTTTCGCTTTCCAACGGGTTTGCTGCACAAAGCGCGCCACTGCCGCAGGACTGGCATCAAACACCGTGACGATATGCAGATCGGCACTGAGATCAAGAATGAAACCAAGCCGTTCACGAGCCTGATCCGGGTTCCAGAACATCGCGCTGCAGTGACGCAGGACGCAAGTTTGGCTTTGAGATGCCGGATCGAAACCGGGTGCAAAGAAACTGCTGGTGAAGGCGGCGGTCAGCCCGGCCAGGAAGCGCTCCGGCAGGATTTCGGCTGCACCAAACCATGGGTGGTTGATCGCCTGAACCGCCATATTGTCGCGGTCGTGGTTGCGCAACATGCTGCCGGGCTGAGTTTTCTTATGGCTGTCGTAAAGGCCAACAAGCCCGGCAAAAGCGGTTGCCTGCACGGGCAGGCCCAACTGTGAAATCGTGGCGGCTTTCAATGCCTGCCAGTCGATGCCGTCATGACCGAGGAAAAGCACTCCAACCCTGCCAGCGGGTGCGACTGCGCCATATCTGGCAAGGGGATCTACACTCATGCCGCCCCCTCACTCTGCGCGTTGCCATGCTGTTTCAGAAATGCTGCCACTGCGGTCTGGTCAAAGGCAAGCCCGAGCAGATCGAAAACCGGGCGCAACTGTTCGGGATCCTGCATATAGGCTTCGTAATGCACGACCGCCGCCGCCGACCCCGCAACGCGCGGCACCACGTCGGCCAGTTGCGCTTGAGCTGTCCGCAATTGGCCGACTGTGTCCTGCAGGTCGCCCTTCGCCCACCAGCCGCTTTTGGCAGTCGTTTCAGGATCGCGCAGCGCGACAATGAACTTCGCGCCGGGAAAAAACGCCCGCATGAAAGCGATCTGTTGTTCCAGTGGCACTTGCGGCCGTAAAAAGCGAATTTCCCGAAAACCACAATAGTCGATTTCTTCGGGCACAGCCAAAATTCCGGCCGCGAAGGCCTCTGCAAGGTTACGACCCATGCGGTCCAACCCCTCAAATAAGGACGCCGCCACAGCATCCTGAGACGGATCGGAGCCTGCCAGAAGAAGGCTGTTCAGGGTGCAGGCGGCCTCGGCCTGCCAAAGCCCAACCAACTGCGCCAAAAGCGCTTCATTCTCGCCGTGGATCAGAACGTTCTTTTGCAAATTGAGCAGATGTTGCAATAGAAGGTCGCCGGTCTGCCCACAACCAAGCACAAACACAAAGCCTTTTCGCGGGCGCGCAAGATGTGGAAAGTAGGCGACGGGCGGCGTCTTCGCCGCGACCCGCAGATCACTCATCTAGCGATCTCCTGCTGCAAGGGTTGCCGCAGACCCTGGAGGCGGCATCTTGTCCAAAGCCTGATCGCGCTCACAGATCAACTGCGTCAGCGTCGCCCGATAGCCGGTAAGCAGGGGCGAAAGCCGCGCCAGCAGAAGCTCGGGATCAAGCCCGGACGGCTCAGGTCGCTGTTTGGCCTCCGCTGCGGCGACACGGGTGCGCAACTTCGCCAGAGTAGCATTTTGCTCCGCAATGACATCTTCCTGTTCGCGCACAATCCGCGCCAATTCGGCCAATTCAGCCTGTTTTTCGGCAGAGGGTGCCAGAAACACGATGCCGGTGCGGCTCTCTTGGCGTGCAAGATTCTCTTGAATTTCAAGCTCCAGTGAGAACCGCTGGCGTTCCTTTTCCTTGAGAGCCTCGCCGAGTTCCGCAATCTGCTTTTTCAGAGCCGCATTTTGTTGCACCGCCGAAGTCGCCGCGCCATCCGAATTGTGGCTGGCCTCTCCAGCCTGTCTGATCGCGTGATCCCTCTCCCGCTGGATCTGCTCGATCCGGCCCGCCTGATCAAGAATGACCCGTTGCAGCGAAGCGAGTTCTGCAAAGCGTTTCTGCAGTTCTGCGGCATCATCGTTTGCTGCAGCCTTACCTGTATTACGCCGTTTCATACATCTGCCGTTCGTTCAATGTTATCACGTCGAAAAGTCAGTCTTTATCGTGGCCAAGCATTTTGGGCACCACAACGTCGCGGATCGTGTCGCTTGGCAGAAACGCCGCACTCCGCCTCCCTATAGCAAACTCATGTCACTAATCCAGTGTGGTTTGGTCATTCATGCAACGCTGGGTGGCAGATGCCACCTTTTAGGTCCTGATCCGCCCAATCCTGATGCAAGAGGACACATCTGCCTGCTTGATGGGCATTGGCCATGCCCAGCCTCTATGCCCGGGGCGCCGAAATTCCTTCATGATACAACGAGAACCGCGCGATGTCGCGGGCAAGGTAGGCACGATATTCGGCACTATCGTTCCAATACTGCCCGCGTTTGACCTCGCGCACCGCCTTATCGGCAAATCCAGCGTTGTACTTGAAATGTGCAAACGTAAGCGAAGCGGCGGCGAGTTGAACCTCGGTGGCATAGTGCAGACTGGTTGAAAACCGCATCCAGGGTTTGTGACGCATCAGTGCTATCTTGCTGACCACAAAGGCATCCATCCGCGCTTCGGGCATCAGCCGGTGGCGCAGCGCGCTGGTGACGGTGCGGCCATCACCAAAGGGCCCACGCGACAGCGAATTGTGCAAATAGGCGGGCTGATCATAGTGCGGTGCGGCTTCGAAAGGGGATTGCCGGGAGAAATCTGCCTCTGCGAGGCTTACGGCCGGATACATATCGCGCATCAGCACCTCGACGGCATCAACCGCAGGCGGCAGGGACGCAAGATAAGTCTGTATGTCGTTGTTGCCAGCGGGCAGCAACAAAAGTTCGTCCACATCGGCCACCAAAGACCAGGCCCCGCTGCGCAGTTGCGCGGCCAAGGCAATCTTCCACGCCGTACCCTGATCCATCGCCTTGAAATCGGCGGCGGCGCTGAACACCGCTACATCTGGCTCTTGCAACAGATACTCCAGCGAGCCGTCATCGCTCAGATTATCGGCGAACAGAAAGGCCTTAACGCCAAGGCTGCGGTAATGCGCCAGAAAATGCGGCAGCATCACCCGTTCATTGCGCAGCACAGCGATCACCGCCAAGGGCGCGGACGCCAGACTGGCAAGCCGACTTTCCGGGCTAATCAGTGTCATCGCGCCGTTGTTGTTGCGAAAGTGCGGCACCCGGTCGGCGGGCCAGATCCGGCGTGGATAAAGTCCGGGCGCCTTGCGCTCCGCGCTCAGGTTATTGGGATTGAGGCTGCCATCAAGATGCATCACCCGGGTAAAGTCAAAGCGATCATTGACGGCAATCCCCTCCCCCCAGCGCAGCACCGCTGGCGCGCCGGGGTGGTTGCGGCGCAAGATCATGCAGTGATAATCGCTTTCGTCCGGGGTAAGCCCTTCTTGCCCCAACAAGGCACCGACACAGACATCCTCACTGAAGGTGCCCGCGATGCAACGCTGGCCCTCTACCTTGCGCGCAGCCCCGTAAAGTGCCCAGACTGCGCGGCGATCCAGCGCATAGCCGGTCGAGCCATCGGTATAGGTCTGCTGGCGCGGGCCGCGGTCAAAAGCCAGGCGCCCCTTGTCGGTTTCGGCGCGGTTCTGGTGCCAGAGCCGGTCGGTCAGCATCTCGGTCTTGCGCAATATCCTGCCATACCAAGGGGCGCAACGATGGCGTGCGCTCATGAAATAGCTTGCAACATCAAGGTGGCAATCGTCGTCTATTTTCAGGATATGCGCGGCATCACAGTTGTCACGCAGCCAGGCAAACCCGGCAAGAATCTTGCCCGTCAGCGCCTCATAGCTGTCGGGGGATGCAACCTGTAGCACGTCCCCCTGCAGACCAGGGCGGGGCGCTTCACCGGGTTTGGTGCCGACCAGAATGACATAGGGAATACCAAGATCCTTGAGATCCTGCAGCCACCCGCGCCGCAGCGCCGCGACGCGGCTGTCAAGATTGGCGTGGCAGGAACAGACCATCACCACCGTATCGAACAGGGCCGGAGCCGCGGCGAGACCTGCATCCTGCTTCGTGGCAGGAGCTGCCCAATGCGGCAAGGGGGGCAGCCTGGCCAACAGGGCCGCCAGGTCCGGCGCCTCAGCCAGATCCAGCGCCTGCGCAACCCCGACCAGCCGCCGCGCAGCGCCAGTCATGAACGGGGCCTTTGCCATCGGGGCATGGTTGTCCTTGGGCAGGATGTCGATGTTGACACTGACCACACGACAAAGCTCCAGCGCCCGCGGCCGGGTCTGGACCTGCCCTGCCAGATCTGCAATCAGCGCCAGTCCCGCAGCAATCCCGGCGAAATTCGCCCAAAGTGAACTGGTCTGCGCCAGGAATGGCGCAAGATCGGCCATGCGCCCATCGTCTTGAGGATCCACAAGCAGTGCATGTGCGCGGCGCATCATGCACGCGATCATCGGGCCCATTTCGCTGACAGGGGCGGCGGTTCTCGGCTCCTGCGCCGCGCCGCTCAGCACCGCCATCACGCTGTCTACCGGCATTGGCGCAAGATCGGGCACCAGCGGGTCCAGCAACCCGCGTAGAATGCGTTCCGGGGTCTCGTCGCCCATTTGTTGCACCCGGCGCAACTCTGGCCCGCGCAGACGCCCCGTGCCATAAGAGCCAAGCGCCTCGGTGCGAAACGCTTCGATCCGTGCCACGCCCAGCGTCTTGAGGTCGCGCAGCGCGGCATCCAGCATCAACTCATCGCGGGCATCCGGCCCGCCTGGACGATCCAGACATTGCACGACACTGGCAAAGGCGCGCGCACCCGCGCGCAGCGGATCAAAAGGCATGCAGCCCTGATCCAGCCGCGCGGTAATCTGCCGCCAGAAGGCCGGCGAGGTGCCAAAACACCGCAACGCGACCCAAGGCAGTTCCCGGCGCAAACTGTGGCTCAGCAGATCAGCGCGATCCAGCATCAGCAACATGGCCTCACGCATCGGCAAGTTCGCCCCCGGACCTTCCGTCAGATGCGCCCGGCTCCTCAGATAAGACAGGCTATCGGCGACCAGCTTTTCGCGCAACCAGGCCGGCATAAGATAGCTTTGCGGCGAGAAGGCGTGTCTGAGGCACCATGCCAGGGCTGTGTGCGACTGCCAGACATCGGGAGCCACAGTGGCAAGCGCTCCGGCAAGCCGAGCGGCCTCATCCCAATCGGCCGCGCACAGCAGATGCGGCAAGACCGTTGACCAGGCCCAGGCCTCTTGCCGGGCACTGGCGGGCAAGGGGTAGTCCAGTGCACCCAGAGCCGTACACAGCGCAGCCATGCTGTCTGCAGCGCAAAAGCTTGGCGTGATCGCCAGAATAAAGGCCGTTTGCTCTGCCTGATCACAGGCAATGGGCCAGGCATGGTAAAACGCCTCCAGCAAGGCAGCCGGGCGGTATCGGTTATCACACCCGTTACCCGCAGCGGATTCGTCTGCATCGGTTTTCGCTGCGGTAAGAGCTGCGGAAAAGGCCCGCAGGGCAATGTCGTACCAAGGCCCGGCCCGTGGCGGCGCGGTTGCCACGTCAAAAGCTGCCTGCAATCCCGTCAGGCGGGCTGCCTCTTGCAGCCAGTCCTGAACATAGGGGGGCAAGGCCCCCTTGTCTATCTGGCCATAGTACACATGTTCCAGGGCGCCAACGAGAACCTCTGTGGGCTGTGCATCACATGGGCTTTCGGCCAAATGGGCCAACATGCCAACGACAGTATCTTTCGATATCTCTACTGCAAGAAATCCAGCTGCCGAAAGCGTTTCCCCGGCCTCGGTCGGCACCGCCCCGGCAGACCGCCAATGGATGCGCAACCGCGCAGGCAAGGCAGATCGGCTTGCCCACAACCAGCCGGGAACAAGAACTTCATAACACTGTGGCCGACTCTGATCGGCAAACACATCCAGTGGTTCTGCGTCAGAACCTGCGTCTGGCTCTGGGCCGCATAAGGCCGTTACAGCCGTCTCACTGCGTATCTCGAGACTCAGAAAACCAGAGGGACTCAGTCGATAGCTGTCTTGCGGGGCGGCGCTGAAAGAGACGGCACTGGCGTTGGTCATGCAGAGAATCAATCATCTTTCAACTAAACGTTCGGATTCCTCGCGCGCGACGTCCACGGCATTTCTACTCTGTCGCTTGCGCAAAGGGTATGTAAAATTGCACTTTACTGTGAAAGCCCTCAAAGGAATAGCGGTGTTGCGTGGGGAGAGCGGAAGGCGCTTGAGGTGAGGGATATCGTCGCTATCTCCGACCGCTTTGATGCCCTGTGGTATGCAGATCATTATGGCGATGTCGCGGCCTCGGGGTTTGCGCCGGACGATCACTTTGCCCTTGTGGGGGCACGGCTTGGACGTGGTATTTCGGCCAGAGTGCCGCAGTTGTTGGCAGGCGACCCGCTAGCGCTGGCGCTTGCACGGCGGCGCGCGGCTTTGCTGGCTAGGTTTGACGAAACCGCTACCGGACAGGTGGCCCCGTCTAGCTGCGGGATAGCGATTTCCTATTGCATCCCCTCAATGGACCGGCTCTGTGATCTGGAACTGACCCTTGCCACCTCACTGGCACAGAACAAGGCTTTTGCCGACAGGGTCGAATTCATCGTACTGGCCTTTGAAGACGGCACCCGGACCCGCGATTGGCTGAAGGCACATTTCCGTGCCGAACTTGCAACCGGATATCTGCGGTTCGTGCAACAACCCCGTTTACCCGTCTGGCACTTTGGCATCGCCAAGAACCGCTTCCGCGGCGTCATGGCGGGGCAGCTTTATTCAAGCCTCGATGCCGATAACTGCGTCACGGCAGAGGAAACGGCGCTGTTGCTGCAATGTCTGGCCGAACGAGGTGCCAATTTCATCTTTCATCATTTTTCGGGTGTTTGGGGGGACGGCAGTTCCGGGCGATTGACCCTGCCCTGGCGTATCTATGAAAGTTGCGGCTATGATACGGGACTTTTCCCGCGGCAATTTGACGAAGTCGATGCCATCCTGACCGCACTGTGCAGAGATCCTGAACTGGTGTTGATGCATTATCAGGTCGATACCCATGTGCTTGAGACGGATAACATCCGTGCCTTTCTACGCGCCACCGATCTGATCCCGCAGAGAGAGGCGCTGCCTTTGCCGCACCGTATCGCCCCCGCAAACCCCAAGCCTGACAGCTATGTCAGCGATGATCCCGTCCTGCGCCTTACCCAGTCGCTGAACGAAGCGATGAGTTTTGTCAAAAACCTTGCCAACAGCACCGCTCAGGCACCCTGGCTACGCCGTATCGAGGCCGATATTGCCGAAATGGCAACCTTGATGCCGCCGCTTGATCTTTTGGCGCTGATTTATGGCCCGCAGGCCCACACAACCCTGCAGACCGCGCCGCCGCACGGCGGGGTTGCTCCTGACGGACAAAACAACCTCATCCCGCAAATCGGGCAGGGGATCATCGCACCGACGCTCTGGCATCCGGTCCTGACCGCAGCGGCGCGGGCGATCGGGCGCTCCGATCTTGATTTCACGCCCTGATCTTTGGCACAGTTGGCGCATAACTGCCTGATTTTCCGGTGCCACGATACAGAGCAGCCGAAACTGCGGGCAACACCGCTGGGCCGTCTTGAAGCCGAGGGCCAGATCACGCTAGGAAGATGGGGTTACGCTGCTGCCATTACAGATTTCCCTGCGCATACCCTGACAAGGGCTATCGGAACGATCTTTGCTCACGCATGAATAGACATGGCTAAAATAACCGTCATCCTGACCTCTGCCCGTTTTGGTGGCAAGTATATGCTTGATCTGATCAGCCAGGCTGATCCGGAGGCCGAGGTGCTGCAAGAAGTGCTGCGCAAAGGCAGCGACAACACACATCGGGTTAGCAAGATTACCGGCCTTTCCGTTGGCGAGATCGTGGCACTGTCGCGCGAAGCCCCCGAACAGCTTTGGGACCGGCTGGCAACCGTTGCCGCACAAGGCGACCGCGCTGTATACCTGCGCGCCTATCACTATCACCAACCCAACAACGCCCCATTGTGGGACCGCGTGCGGGATCAGGCCCGCGTGGTGCATCTGATCCGGCGCAACCTTTTTGACGCCTATTGCTCGCGCGAGGTCGCGATGAAGCTTGGCAAATGGCAGGTTAACCGTGGCCAAAAGCTTGATTCCGGCGGCACCATCGAAATCCCCCGTCCTGCACTGGAAGAATTCATCGCGGATCGCTGCAAGCAGATCAATTGGGCCCGGGACCACTTTGCAGCCGGCGATTATCACGAGGTGTTCTTTGAAGACATCATCCGCTCACCAGGCAATTGCCTACGCGCTCTTGCAGGCAAGATAGATCTGCCGGAAAACCCCGCTCCTCAGCATTTCCTGTCCAAATTTGACCGGATGCGCCCCACCTCAAATGCTGATCTGGTCGGCAACTATCTTGACGTGGCAGTGCTGGACAAAGAGTTCTTCTGAAGCGGGTTCGACCTGAACGACCAGACAGCACCGCATATTTCATCGGCTGCCGGTTGAGGGAGGTCCATACGCCGGGGGTGGGTTCCACGGGTACTTGACTAGGCCAAAACCGCGCCCGGGCGGCCTTTTTGCCGGCGCGCTTCCAGTTTTGCCAGACCTGCGGCGTTGATCTGCGGGATTTGCGCGAGCAGCGCGTAATCCTTGGCATAAAACGCCTGCATCTCTTCGACCAGTTCGGGCGAAACGTCGATCATGCGCTTTTTGACCTTGCTGACATTTTTGGACTGCAAAGGCGCCTTGATGCCCAGCCTGTCGCAGATCATACCAAAATGGCTGGCAAGCTGGTCGTAGGGAATGACATAGTCCACGATCGGCACGCCATGCTTGTTGGTAAAGAAATGGCTTTGCAGCCGCGGTGCCCCACTTTGCATCGTGCGGTTCCAGTCATTCAGCGCCCAGAACGCGGCAAAGCTCATTCCGGCAGGCAGCG
Source organism: uncultured Pseudorhodobacter sp. (assembly GCA_945957495.1). Lineage (GTDB taxonomy): Bacteria > Pseudomonadota > Alphaproteobacteria > Rhodobacterales > Rhodobacteraceae > Cypionkella. The sequence goes on from CAMFLG010000002.1 coordinate 25,908, forward strand.
GGCTTTCGACCTTGTTGCCACAGCGATAGCGATACCAGGACTGGATCCACGACACAGGGTCACGCATCACACCGAAGGTGAAAAAGCTTTCGATGCCATAGCCGCTGCGGCCGAACAGGAAATCATACTCCGGTAGGGCATCGCGCAGATAGATATGCTTGCGTTGCGGCCCGCCGCCGCGCTGAATCTCGGCCTGTCCGACCAGACTGTGCTCGATCGAGGTCGAGGCCGTCTTGGAGTTGGCGATAAAGACAAAGCGCTTTTTGACACCGATCAGCATGGTGGCATCCTTTCGGGTCAGGATATCATCGTTTCATATATGTTACTGTTGCAGATGATTGAGCCGCGTCTGCAAGACTTGGCTGACGCGCGCCAGATCGAACTCTTCGCCCAAGAAGTCGAAGAGTGGGCGCAGCGCTTCGGGTTTGCCGTTGTAATCGTCGTAATGTGTTTTCAGGCAGATATCCGGATAGCTGGCAATCCAGTCCTGAAAAAGCGACTCGGCCTCTTTCAACGCCTGATACACTCGCGCCTCGTGCATATCCGCCCACCAGCCCGATTTCGCCACTGCAGCGTGGCTACGGGTATTGAAAACAAAGCGCGCCTTGGGAAAGAATGTGCGAATGAATTGCATGCAAGGGCGGAACAACGTGGGCTGGGTGTGAAAGCGGATTTCCTTGAAGCCGCCAACACGCACGCCTTTGGGCAGATGCAACACCTCGCGGGCAAAGACCTCTGCCATCGACTTTCCATAGGAAAATGGTCGCACCAGTTCTGCACCATACCAAGGATGGCTTGGTGGCGTTTCCACCCCGCTGCGCCGCGCGCCGCGCAAGACTTCTTCGGTTTCAACCGCATGCCACGCCTTGGCCAGATGCGCCAGCGTGTTGGCATTCTCGCCCCGGATGCAATAGCCAGGAATCGTATTCAACACATTTTGCAGCAGTGTCGATCCTGATCGCCCATAAGTCACTACAAAGACAAAGCCCTCGGACGCAGCGCTCAGGTTAGGAAATCGGTCGTCCATAAGGGGGAAATATCTCGATAGGGCCTTGTTGTACGCCAGAATAGCTGTCGTTGTCGGGGCACACAACCCAATCCGTTAAAACCCTGAAACTGCCGCAACGCTTGAGCTTTATGACGGCCCAAGGCAAGTTGCTGCGCAACATCAGGAGCATCGCGCATGAGTTTGCCCACGGCAGCATCCCCCACAACCACACCGCAGATTACGGTGATTGTGGCGGTGCACAACGTGCAAGCCTATATCGCGGCCTGCATCAAGAGCCTGTTGCAGCAAGGGTTTACCGATTTTGAAGCCGTTGTCATCGACGACGGCTCCACCGACCAAAGCCGCACCGAGGCAGAAGAGGCGGCAGCAGGCGATCCGCGCATCCGCATTTTTCCTTATGCCAATGGCGGGCTTTCAGCCGCGCGCAATCGCGGCCTTGATCTGGCACGGGGGGAATTCATCGCCTTTGTCGATGGTGATGACCGGGTAGAACCAGGCTATCTGGCCCGGATGCATGCGGCCCTTCTGGCTGATGGCGGCGATCTGGTCAGTTGCGGGCTGCGCTATGTCAGCCCCAGCGGGGGCGCAGGCCCACCGCACCCGGGTTTGCACGGCACAGAGCCCGGGGCGCAAACAGGCTCTGACACAGTTGAACGCCATGATCTTGGCAACTGGTGCGAGGTGATCCGGCATTTTCCCTCGGCCTGGAACAAGCTTTACCGCCGCAGCCTGATCGGCGATCTGCGCTATGTTGAGGGCTACGTCTACGAAGATCACGCTTTTTTCTGGCAGGTCGCAGCCCGCACCGACCATCTGCTGCGGCTGCCGGATGCGCTCTATCTGCAAACCCAGGGCCGCGACGGCCAGATCACCCGCGACGGCTCTGACCGGGTGTTCGAGCAGTTCGCGGTGCTGGATCAGTTGGCGCAGATCATCGCCGAAAGCCCGCACCGCACCGGCGGCGATCTGGCCTTTCCCCGCATCGCAAGTCGTCTGTTGTTCGAACGCAGTCTGGCCATCCATGATCCCGGCCGCCGCGCCCGCTTTGCCGCGCGCGCCCGTGCCTATCTGGCCGAACATGACGTCCAGTGGAGCCCGCATTGGGACCCCGGCATCGGACGCGGGTTCGGGCTGGGGCTGGCCGGGCATCTGCCGCTGACGGTGATCGTGCCCAGCGATGGCTCGGCAACTCCGTTGCAGGCGACGCTGCGGGCGCTCGCCGCACAGGGTTTTCGCGATTTTGAAACCCTGATCGTGGTTGATGGCTGCGATGATGACGCCCGGCTGACCGCCTTGCAACACGCAGCCCTGCTGCCCCGCGCCTCGGTTCTGGCGGTACAGGCGCTGCCCGAGGCCGATCTGGCCCCGACCACCGCCAGCCGGGTCGCGCGGGCGCGCAACCGCGGGCTGGACGCCGCCCAAGGGTATTTCGTGATGTTTCTGGATGCGGGCGACCTGCCGCATCCGCATGCCTTGGGCATGGCCGTGGATGCGATGCTGCGCTATGGCCCGCAGCTTGGCAGCGGCCCCGACGACATGCTGGATATGGGGGCGGATATGGGGTTCTTCCCGTTTCTGCCCGATCCGAATGGTCCGGCCCATTGTGGATTGCACGACATCGAAGGGATGCAGGCCCACCTGATCGCCAGCGCCTTTGCCATCACCGGCGAAACTGCGATGCGGCTGCATCCCCTGCCCTCTGCCAAGATCTTTCGCCGCGCCTTCTTGCAAAACGACAGCTTGCGCTTTGCTGGACATGAGTTGCAAAGCTGGCAATTCACCCTCGAGGCCGCGCTGACCGCACGCAGCGTGGCGCATGTACCCATCCCGATGCTCACGCTGGACGGGCTGGCTGGCCACCGCCACTTCTGGAACGCGCCCACCAGCGCCGCCGGGCTCAGCACCGCGCTGGACCGGGTGATCACCGCCACCCAAACTGCGGCGGACCGCGGCGGCCACCCCCTGCCCGCAGGCTGGCAGCACCGCCTGTTCGCCCGGATGATCTGGGAAAAACTGAACTTCTCCCTGCATCCCAACCCCGAAAGAGCCGCGCAATATGCCGAGACCTTCGCCAGGGACATGCACAGCGAGCTTTCCCGGCGCGGCCTGTTGGCTGAGCCACAATCAGAGGCCCAGATGGCTGTGCGTCTGGACCCCTATATCGGCCCCCGCGTGCGCAAGATCATGCAGCCGTGACCGGTAAAAGCCCGCTTTACCCTTGCGGGTCTATCCGTGCTAAGCAAGCATCGCATGTCGCTTTGACGATCCAGCCATACTGGCCGACAATCGCCGCAGGAAAGGACGTTCCATGTTCGATTTTCGCACCGTCGGCGGTGCCAGCTTCAGTTATGATGTTGATTTCAAAGAGGCGAATTACGCCAATATTTCCTTTTTCGACGATACCCGCATCTCGATCCCGTTCCATCTGTCGCTGCGCGCCGAAAAATCGCTGGCAGTGTTCAACCGCCGGGATGGCAATCAATGGCAAGAGGAGGAGGCCGTCAATGTCGCCTTCAAGCCGGGGCTCAACAGGATAGAGCTGCGCTTTGATCCGCCGCAGACCACCGTTCTGCTGAACGGAGCGGTGATCTTCCGTCTGACGCAGAACAGCTGCCCCGACACCGAAAACATCACCTGCCTGAGCTATCAGGGGGCGGTTCTGCCCGCCTCGGTGCAACTGGGCGGCAAGCGCTATCAGGGGCGGCGCGGACGCGGCGAGATCAGCTTTGCCCAGCCCTTCCATATCGCCGGATGGGGCTTTGAACCCGGTGCCACCCAGATGCGGCATATGTTGGAAATCGAGGGCATGGATGAACCGCTGCGCCCCGGCCAGTTCGATCGCCCCGAGATCGCCCGCCGCGAAGGCGCCCTGTCGGTTCGCATCGGTATCAAATCGCTGCTGCCGGGGCGGGTCTGGCTGGATGTGCCGGATGGCGCGCCGCTGAACATCACCCTGACCTGCAATGGGGCGCCCTGTGGTGCCGCCCTCAGCCTGACCCGCCCCGAGGCCTTGGCACAGTTGGAGGCGATTACAGGCTCTGTTATCGCCGAACAGGATGCATTCACGGCGCTTCTGGCGTTGGAGCATATCCGCCACGGCAACTTTCTGGCCGAGCTTTCACCTGCAGCCCATGCCTGGGCGCTGGCCACCGCCACGTTTTATAACCTTGGCGATTTTCTGCGGCCCAGCACTGCAGAAACCACCACCGCAGCCCTTGCCCTGACCGCGCCAGAGCCGCCACCGTTGGATGAACTGCTGGTCGAAGAGTTGCGCACCCGCTTTACCCTTGCGCTGCGGCAACCCGCCCCCGAGGGGACGGCAGACGGCAAGCTAGTCGATCTGCTGCCCGAACTGCCACCGCGTGGTTCTGAGGCCCGCAGACTCAGCTATCTGGTGCTGGCAGAGATCTTTTGCGCTCATGACGCGTTCGAGGAGCTTTACACTCTGGCGGCCGCTGAAGGCCTGCCCGCCTTCAACGCAGAAGAAAACGCTTGGCACAATTCGGTGATCCTGCCGTTTCTTTATGCGCAGCACCGCTTTGAAGACCTGCGCGTCATCCTGTGGTCACTGACCGAACCACGTGCCGACTGGATTGTTACATCGACTCTGGCTTGGGTGATGCGCCAGATCGTGCATGACCCGCTGCCACAGCTTTCCGAGCAGGCTCGTGAAGAATTGGTCTATCCGTTTCTGGACTTCATCGAAAGGCGCGCCGGTCTCTATTGGGAACGCAGCGAATGCCAGCATCTGATTGGGGCCATGGTACAACTACTGGCCGCCCGTGACAGTTTCCCAGCCTATCTGGCGCAACGTCTGCAGCAAACCGCCGTGACGGTCTATGGGCTGTCGCAGGATTTCTGGAACACCCTTGCCCGCACCAAAGCCACAAGCAGGCCAATGCTCAGCGGCGATCTGGCCGCCGCGCAGGAAAACTTTCGCATTTTGGCCCGCCATAGCACCGGAAAGCCGCCAACCGAAGCCGTGGCACGGGCGCTGCGGTTCTTTGAACGCTTTGACAATCGCGACGCAGCACGGTTTCGCATCGAACTTCTGGGACCAGCCGGCACAATGCTGCCGACAGCCCCCGGCACGGCCCCGATCCTGACCGCGTTGCGCGACAGCCCTGTCGATCCTGCCCAGGCCGCCATGCGTCATCTGGCCTTTCCGCGCAGCGCCCTGCCCGCACAGGGCGAGAGCGAGACGGCGGCCCTCGCCGCCCTTGCCCGCGAAGCCGTGGCCGCAGCCCACAAGGACGTGCCGCGCGCACCCTATCACGATCTGCAAGGCCGGCTCAGCCGCAACATTGCCGCGCTGCTGACCGAGCTTGCCGGGATGCAAGACCCCGATGAGGCACCGCTTCGCCCAAGGCTCGCAGCCCTGCTGGCCGATATGCGCAGCCTGTCACGTGGGCGCAGCAAATTCATTGGCCTCGGTCTGGCCCTGGTCTTGATGAACGGGCTGATGCAGCTTGGGGCCAATCGCGCCGCCCGCAGGCTTTTGGGTGAAATCGGCGCCATGCGCGCGACGCTGAGCCCGCCAGAGGTGGAAACCCTGCGTCAGGCCCCTGCCCTTGCCTCGGCACTTTATGCCCTGCGCCAGACGGATGGGCCGCAGGCGCATCCGCTGCTCAGCCCGCTGTTGCGTTATTTCCCCGGTGTGCTGGCCGCTCTGCCGCCGCCGCACAAGCCGACCTCTTCCACATCCACCCTGCCCGCCCCACATCCGCTGTTTGACACGCTGGTGACGGTGATCTCGTGCCGCGCCTATCTTGCTGATCGCATCCCCGCCCTTGAAGCCGCCTGGCTGCACCGGTTGGAAAGCCTTGGTATTCCCTATGTGGTGGTGGTGGGCGGCGCAGATGCGCCCCGGCTGGATGGAAACATACTGCATCTGGCCGTTGATGACGATTACGAAAGTCTGCCGCAGAAGGTGCTGGCTACCGTCGACTGGGTGCTGAACGAAACCGGCTTTGGCCATATGCTCAAGATCGACGACGACTGCTTTCTGGATGTCGAGGAATTCTTCCACAGCCAAAGCTGGCGCAAGTTCCACTACTATGGCCGCGCGCTCAGCCGCGATCCCGGCAACACGGACCGCAGCTGGCATTTCGCCAAATCCCGATCGGCGCGCGGGCGGTTGGAACTGGACAAGTCGCCCGAACCGTCCAGCTATGCCGATGGCGGCTCGGGCTATGCGCTCAGCCGGACCGCGATGGCGACCGTGATCAGCCAATCGACCAAGCCCAAAGGGCAGCAATTGCTGCAAGGCTCGTTCATGGAAGACAAGGCGATCGGCGATCTGCTGTCGCTGGGCCAGATCAGCGTGGCTGATGAAGATTACTTTGCCTCGGTGCAGCGGCGAACCCATGCGACGGCGCTGCCGGTGTCGATCTGGGCCAACAGCTTTTGGCCCAGCCGGGCTTCGGGGGTGAAACTGGTGCATCTCGACAGCGCGGCCCTGCAACCCCGCGCTGCTGATACCGTGGGGACACTGCAGCTTTTCCCGCACAAGATCTGGCCCAGCTATTCGCAGCCCCTGCTGGGAGCCAACAGCAACCTGCTGGAGTTGATCAGCCCGGTCGATACGCTGGAGCGGCTGAATGCCGAAGCCCTTGCGGTGGTGGCCTGCACCCGCAACGAAATGTTCATGCTGCCACATTTTCTCGCGCATTATCGCGCCATGGGGGTCAAGGCCTTCCTGATCGCCGACAACACCTCGGATGATGGCACGCTGGAATATCTGGCCCGGCAACCCGATGTCGCAGTGTTCTCGGTCGACAGCGAATACCGCATTTCACAATATGGCGTAGCCTGGCAGCAAGCGATCCTGTCGAACTTCCGCGTAGGCCGCTGGAGCCTTGTCGCCGATGCCGATGAGTTTCTGGTCACCGGCGCCGATCCCGGAACGGCCCCCGCGCTGAGTGACGTTCTGGCCGAGGCCGAGGCCGAGGGCGCTGATGCGCTGCGGTTGTTCATGCTGGATCTTTATCCCGAAGGTCCGCTTTCCAAAACCGACTTTGCCTCGGGAGATCTGTTCGCCGAGGCCGGCTATTGTGACACAGAGCCATTCCTGAGCAATTGCCCCAGCCAGGGCCCTTATAGCAATGCACCAACCTGGACCTCATCGCTGCGCCATCGGCTGATCCCCAATTCGCGCGCCGAACTTTTTGTCGCGCAAAAAATCGCCTTGCTGAACTACCGGCCCTGGATGCGGCTTTCGGCGGGGCTGCACTATGTTGCAGGCGTACGGTTGGCGCAGCGGCAACTGGTTTTTGCCCATTTCAAGTATCACGCCGAATTCCGCCGCAAAGCACAGGCAGAAGTCAACCGCCGCCAGCATTTCAACAATGCCGAGGAATACCGCCGCTATCTGGCGCTGATGTCCGAAGGCCGCGAGGTGATCTTCAAACCCGGGCTGTCCTGCCTCTGGCAAGACAGCCCCAGTGTGCAGGTCATTCTGACGCCTCCCGAGCCGCAGGCAACCGCCGGAAGGGGTTTCGCGGCGAAACCTTTGCGGTCCGAAAAGCTGTAATAGCGCTTTGATGCAGGGTCTGAATGTGCGATAGTTTGCAGCACAATAGCAAAACTACCGCACATTGCGTATCGAAAGCGCCCTATGAGCAAGAAGTCCGACCCGACTACCGCACAGCCCTACCATAATCTTGACCCCGCCCGCGCCGCTGCCAAGCTTGGACCAACAGTCGACACCACCCGGTTTGCCAAGGCGGCCGCCTTTTGCGACAAGGGCCGGGATGATCTGGCCCGGCGCGGCTATGCGCCGGACGGAAAAAAACATCTGCGGCGGTTCTCGATCTGGGAGATCACCAAATATCTGATCCCCGTCGCAGCGGCCCATCTGCGCCGGGTGCTGCGCGCCAATCCCGACCTGCCGCAGGGCGAAGGCGAAGCGGGGGCGAAATGGTTCACCCTGGAAGAGGTTCTGACCCTGCGCGAGCATCTTGCCGCCGAGGGCCTCGCCTCGAAGGAATACAAACCCTGGCGCCCGAAGGGAGCGCCTGCGAAAATCTGTGCGGTGGCCAACTTCAAGGGCGGCTCCGGCAAGACCACCACTTGCGCCCATCTGGCAATGGCGGCGGCACTGGATGGCTACAAGGTTCTGGTAATTGATCTGGACAGCCAAGGCTCGATGACCTCGATTTTCGGCGCCACAGTCGCGGATGAATGGCAGACGGTGTTTCCACTGATCGCCAAGGACTACGCCCGCGCAGTTCAGGCCGAAAACCTTGTCCGCGCCGCCAAAGCGGCCCCTGCCCTGCCGCTGGATGAGACTCTAACCGCCGCATTAGAGACGAATTCTGCGGATCTGATTCAGAAAACCCACTGGCCAAATATTGACCTCATCGGCGCCCAGCTGAACCTGTACTGGGCCGAATTCCAGATACCAGTCTGGCGGATGGGCCTGCGATCCTGGGCGCTATGGGACGCGCTGGGGAATTTCCTGACCACCGAAGGCATTCTGGATCGCTATGACGTGGTGTTTCTCGACACACCGCCAGCGCTCGGTTACCTGACGATTAATTCACTGGCTGCCGCGGATATTCTGCTGGTGCCTTTGGGGGCATCCTTTCTGGAATTCGACAGTACCGGCCGGTTTTTCGATATGCTCTACACCACATTTGCCAGCATCGAAGATGGTGAAAACAGCCAGCGCAGAGCCTTGGGTCTGGATGAGATACGGTTTGAATGGGACGTGGTGCGCGCCATCATCACTCGCTTTGATGCCAGCCAGCAGACCGATCTGGCCAATGTGATTCAGGCCTATTTCGGCGATTTCATGACCCCCTACCGACAGGAATTCACCGCCCTCGTCGGACAGGCCGGCGAGCAGGTGAACGGCATCTACGAGGCCGATTACCGCGATTTCAACCGCGACACCTATCTGCGCGGCCGAGAGGCATTTGACCGCACCTATGCCGAATTCAAACAACTGCTGATCGGCGCCTGGTGGCGCGACGCGCAACTGGCGAAAGGAACCACCGATGGCAAAACGCAGAAGGCTTGAGACCCCTGGTGCCGCCGAACTCGCCGACCTTGAGGCCGGTTTCGCGGCCAGACTTCCCGGTGACCGCAGCGGGCTTGCGGCCCCGATCGCGCAGATCGCCGGGGATATTGCCCGCACCACAGAACCGCTGGAACTAGACCAAAGGATCGCCAACGCCCGCGATAGCCACGATGCAGCCGCCTGGCGGCAGGCTCAGGATGAGGGCCGCGTGGTCAGCGACCTGCCGCTTGACGCCATCGTTCTGGATCACGTCCTGCGCGACCGCATGGTCGTCGAAGCCGGCGAAATGGAAGAACTGAAAGCCTCCATCCGCAGCAACGGTCTGCGCCACCCGGTCGAGGTGATACCGCTGGGTGCAGGCCAATACGGGCTGATTTCCGGCTGGCGCCGGGTCACGGCATTGCAAGAGTTGCGCGCCGAAAATGCGGGCTTTGCCACGGTCAAGGCCTTCGTGCGCCCGGCGCCGGAAGCGGGCGCACTTTATACCGCCATGGTCGAGGAGAACGAACTGCGCGCCCAATTGACCCCCTATGAGCGCGGTCGCATTGCGGTCATGGCGGCCCGGCTTGGCGCCTTTGTAGACACAGAGGCCGCAATAGAGACGATTTTTGCTGCCGCGTCCAAGGCCAAGCGATCTAAAATCCGCAGCTTTGCCTATGTGCATGAAGAACTGGGCGACAGATTGCAGTTTCCGACCGAGTTGTCGGAGCGCAACGGGCTGCGGCTGGCCTATGCTTTGCGCGAAGGCTATGGCGATGCGCTGCGCCAAGCGTTGCGGGGCGTTGCACTGTCTGGCCCTACCTATGAATGGGCCTTGTTAGAGCCTATTGTTACAGCAGCAGAGGCTATCGAGCGTTTGCCGGAGACAGGCAAGATCAACCGGGGAGGCCGGCCGAAAACCCAGTTCGCCAGACCCTCTGGCCACAGAGAGTCCTTGGCCAACGGCATCTCGATGGAGCGGATCCTGCATGAGGATGGCTATTCGATCCGATTGCGCGGCCAGGTGGTTGATGTCGAAATGGTGGAGCTTCTGATGGACGACGTGCGCCGCCGCCTGAGCCCCCTGCCGGTTTTCACCCCCGGAATACGCGATTAGCGCCGGGCGGTTTCGCCGCGAAACCCCCTGGCCCATGCCCTATGCCCAAGGCGCGGGCCATTAAGATTTATCCACCGTTTTTTTGGCGCTTTCTCGCCATACGCCGCGAACACAGGTTCCCCTTGCGCCCATCTGCCGATAGGCAGGACCGCACTATGACCAGCCGACAGTTGTGAACACCTGGGGGATCGGGCGCGCATGCAAGCCAAGTTCTTGATCATCGGACTGTCGCTTTTGCTGGCGGCTTGCGGGACTACGCCGCGCGGAGCAGGGTTGGAGCGTGAAATCCTGGCCGGTCAGGATCAGGTGATCAGGGCGGACGGCACGACCGGTGCGGCCCAAGGCAACGACGCCGAAGTCCCCGCTGACTTTGCGGTCGAAGTCGTCAGTCGCAGCAATCTGGCCAAATACGCATCCTGGCCTGCAGTGGGCGAAACTTCTCGCGGCTGGATCAACCGCGTCGATCAGCCCAACACCCGCGTCCTGGCCGTTGGCGATACCGTCAATATCGCGATGTGGTCCACCGAGGACAACGGCCTGCTCAGCGGGCAGGGCCAGCGGCTGATCAATATGCCGCCGCAACAGATCTCATCGACTGGTGAGTTGTTCCTGCCCTATATCGGACAGATCAAGGTCAGCGGCCTGTCGCCAGAACTTGCCCGCGAGGCGGTGCAAACCGCCTATACCAAGGTTTCGCCCTCGGTGCAGGTGCAGCTTGCCGCCAGCGAGGGCCGCAGCAACACCGCCAGCCTGCTCAGCGGCGTGAACAAGCCCGGCACCTACCCTTTGCTGGACCAGGATTTCACCCTGCTGGATCTGATTGCCGCTGCCGGTGGCATTGATCAAAAGCTGGTTAACCCGCAGATCCGCCTGCAACGTGGCAACACCACCTATGCCACTTCGGTAGACCGGTTGATGAATGACACCGCGCTCAACACCACCCTTCAAGGCGGCGACCGCATTTTCATCGAAGACGATGAGCGCACCTATCTGGCGCTTGGCGCCACGGGAACCCAATCGCCCCACCGCTTCAACAAGGATCGCATCACCGCGCTGGATGCGATGTCACAGATCGGTGGCTTGGAGCCAACCCGCGCCAACGCCCAAGGCATCCTGATCCTGCGCACCTACCCCGACAGCGCGGTGCGCCGTGATGGCACCGGGCCGCGCCATGTCCGCACCATCTTTACCATCAACCTGACCACGGCTGACGGGCTGTTCAGCGCCGGGCAATTCCAGATCCGCTCCGGCGATGTGATCTACGCCACCGAAAGCCCGACCATCGTTACCCGCTCGATTCTTGGGATGACAGCCTTGCTGTTTGGCGTGGCCAATCAGACCAATAATTTCTGATCCTGACGTTGTCATCGGCTGCATACGGGGTTTCGCCGCGAAACCCCGTATGCAGCGGCAATGTTGCCAAAAGGATGAAAGAAGCGGCACCACACTGCAAAATACAGATCAAAAGGCGATGGTTTCGCCCAATTTTGCATTCGCTCTTTCATACGCTGGTCAAATTTGCCAAAGACACCCAAACAATTTTCAGAGGCCTTTCTGATGAACATTCCCACGGAACCCCTTCCCGGACACAGTCGGCTGACGCATTTGCAGCGTCTTGAGGCTGAGAGCATTCACATCATGCGGGAGGTTG
>CAMFLG010000003.1 GCA_945957495.1 uncultured Pseudorhodobacter sp.
GCCCGCAGCGTTGGGCAAGGCCGAGGCGCGCTCTGCCCGCCGGATGGCGGCGGTGGGCAGAATTTCACGCACATGCTGGAACGCCCAGCGGTTCCAGGGCGCGCGATCCCAGTCGATCATCGGCACGCGCAGATGGATCGGCGGTGGCGTGCCAACCATGATCGGCGGGGCTACGTCAGAATTCTTGTAAGGGGTCATCGCAGTATCTCCGCCCGGTCTGTGGGAAAAAGGCATGTGCAATCGGTTGAAACATGGGTTCGGATCAGGGAAGGCTGTGTTCAAACCCGGTCAGAACCGCCGTCAGGTTCGCCCCAAGTTCTTCGCACAGATAGCCGCCTTCCTGAACGAAAAGGCAGGGCAACCCCAGTGCGGCAATCGCCGCGCCAATCCGGCCAAAGCCGGTTTCGGTGACGGCAAGGCCCTTGAACGGATCACCGATGAAGGCATCCAGCCCCAGCGCCACAACGACCGCATCCGCCCCGAACGCCTTGATCCGCTGCACCGCCGTGGCCAGCGTTTCCAGATAGGCGTCGTCGCCGGTGCCGCGCGCCAGCGGCAGGTTCAGGTTATAGCCCAGGCCTTCGCCCGCGCCGCGCTCATCCGCATGGCCCCAGAAGAACGGATAGAACCGTTCGGGATCGGCATGGATGGACACCGTCAGAACATCCTTGCGGTGATAGAAAATGCCCTGCGTCCCGTTGCCGTGATGCACGTCAACATCCAGAATAGCCGGGCGCAGGCCTTGGGCGCGCAGCCGCTCTGCCGCGATGGCGGAATTGTTCAGAAAGCAAAAGCCCCCCGCCAGATCGCCAAAGGCATGGTGCCCCGGCGGGCGCGACAACGCATAGGCGGCTTTCTCGCCCGCCAGCAGCAGGTCGGCGCCGCTGATGGCGGTTTGCGCCGACCAATAGGCGGCCTCCCAGGTGCCTTCGGCAATCGGGCAGGCGGTGTCGGCCTGATGATAGCCCGCCTGACCCACCGCCGATCTGGGGTAGCTGTCGCTGCGGCTGGCGGGGTGGATGTTCGGGATAACCTCTTCGCCCGCGCCTTCGATCCGCCGCCAACGGCTGTGGATGGTTTCCAGAAACACCAGATACTCCGGCGAATGCAGCGCCGCGATCGGGCCCATGCCTGCATCGGTGGGTGCAGTGACGTTGCAACCGGCATTGCGCGCGCCCGCCAGCAGCCGGTTGATCCGCTCTGCCTGCTCGGGGTTGGGCAGGATCGCGCCATTCGCCATGAAATGGCGCGGCTGATGTTTCCACTGGCGGTCGTCGAATATGGCCTTCATGCCGTTACTTCCCCTATGCCGCACCGCTGAGGGCGCCGGATTTGCCTGCCAGTTGCACAGTGCCACTGTGCCAACCGGCATAGCCCCTTTAACGTTCTATCGGTCAGAGTTCCCTTTCTGCAACTGGTTGCGTAACTGGGGCACCTTGATCCGAATTCCCCTCCCCTTTGCTTCGCCTCGATCTTTGGGCCGTTTCGGGAACACCTGAAGTTCTTTTCAGCACCTGCTGATCGGTTTCGGTTGTGCTGAGGTAGACTGGTGCGGGTGGTTGTCTGCCACGGGCGGTGCGGGACCATTGGTTGTCACAAATGGCGTTCCAGCACCCATCGCCAGCCGTGACCCGGGACATGCTTTGGCCGGTTGGTCGGAAGAAACGGGTGAACGAATGCCGTTCAATCTGCCGCTGCCTTGACCTGAGCCGATGCAAAGCCGCGATAAGCCCGCTGATCCTTCAAGAGGGCCGCCGTCCGGGTGCCGCAACTGCGCAAACATCGCATCCGGCCAAGCGTAGCGATCGCGTTTCTTCCGATCCGTCAGCCCGATACCGATTGTAATCCCAACGGCCCCCGCCGTTCAGATACGCGCTTTCGTTACGGCGTGCGCCCAGCTTTCCCGCAGCGCTGCACGCGCGGTTGCTGACAGGCTGGGCGAAAATTCGGTCACGCCGCGCGCCGCGAAATCCGTACCAAGCGCCATGGACGCCACGCCCAGGGCGCCGACCTCTTCGACATCATTGCGCCGAACGCTCCGCCCCAGAACATCGGCCTGAATCTGCATCAGGAACCCATTGGACGACGCGCCGCCATCTGCACTCAGGCCGGAAATCGCGCTGCCGATATCCAGTTCCATCGCCGCGAAGACATCGGCGATCTGGTGGGCAATTGCCTCTAACGCGGCGCGTGCAAGATGGGCGGGTGTGGTGCCATGGGTCATGCCGGTGATGGTGCCGGTTGCGCTGTCATCCCAATAGGGCGCGCCCAGCCCTGCAAGGGCGGGCACAAACACCGCGCCGCCCGTGTCGGCAACCGTCTGCGCCAGATCGGACAGCGCCTGCACTGACCCAAGGCCCAGAACCTTTGCCATGAAGGCCGCCGCCTGCGCCGATACGGTGATGTTTCCCTCCAGCGCATAGGCGGTGCCCTGCGCGGTTGTCCAGGCGATCGTGCCTGACAGACCGTGGCCAGAGGTCGTCCGCGCCGGTGTCAGGGTCATCAGCGATGATCCGGTGCCGAAAGTTGCCTTGACGGTTCCGGGGGCCTTGACCCCGTGGCCATAAAGCGCCGCATGACTGTCACCCATCATCGCTGCAATCGGCACGCCCATCGGCAAGGCCGTGACCCCGGCGGCGCTGTGCCCAAAGGTCGAGTCAGAGGCAAGCGGGGTGGGCAGGCAGCCCAGTGGCACGTTGAAAATATCGCACAGCGCCGGGCTGAATTGCAGCAGGCCCGTATCGAATAACTGCGTCCGCGAGGCATTGGAATGGTCGGTCGCAAAGGCGGCGCCACCGGTCAGTTGCCATAGCAGCCATGCGTCCACGGTGCCCGCGCGCAGATGGCCTTCGTTCGCCAGATCCTGCGCCCCGGCAACATTCTGCAAGATCCAGGCCAGCTTGCTGGCCGGAAACAGCGCATTGATCGACAGCCCCGTCGCGGCGACGATGCTGTCGTTCTGGCCCGCCGCCATCAGCGCGGCGCAGGCATCTGCGGTGCGGCGGCACTGCCAGATGATTGCCGGGCAAATTGGCCGTGACGTGCGGGCATCCCAGGCAACGATGGTTTCGCGCTGATTTGCAATGCCGATGGCATCAATCTGGATGCCGTCAGATCCGGCCACAACCTTGGCGATCACCGCCTGAACCGAGGCCCAGATCGCATCTGCGGATTGTTCGGCCCAACCGGGATGTGGATACTGCGTGGTCAGCGGGCTAGAGGCGCGCAACAGGATTTCGCCGTCTTCGCGAACCAGAATTGCCTTGGTGTTGGTGGTTCCCTGATCAATCGCCAGAACGTGCCGCAGGGTCATTTTCCCGCACGCTTCATTGCGCGACGGGCCGCGGCGGCAATGCCTTCTGTGCTTAGCCCGAACTCTTGGAACAGCCATTCGACCGATCCGGTCGGAACAAAGCCGGGAAAGCCCAACCGCTCCACCGGGACGGGATGGTTGGCCGAGGTCAATTCGGCAACGGCGCCGCCAAGTCCGCCGCGCACCGATGCCTCTTCGACCGTCACAATCGCGCCGGTTTCGGCAGCGGCAGCAAGAATCGCCGCCTCGTCCAGCGGATTGATCGTCGCCATGTTCAACACCCGCGCCGCAATCCCTTCGGCCTTGAGCCTGTCTGCGGCGGCATCGGCCAGATGTACCGTGGTGCCGCAGCCAACGAGCGTCACATCCTGACCCTCGCGCACGCATTCGGCCTTGCCCATGCGGAAAACCCGATTGGCGACCGCCAGATCAGGCACCGGCATCCGCGACAGGCGGATGTAGACCGGCCCTTGATGCGCCGCGGCCCATTTGATCGCCTCTGCCGTTTCCCACGGGTCTGCAGGGGCGATGACCACCAGATCTTTCATCACCCGCAGCCAGGCAAAATCCTCGATCGAGTGGTGAGTCGGCCCCAATTCGCCATAGGCCACGCCAGAGGATTGCCCGATGAGTTTGACGTTGAACCCGGCATAGACAACGTCGGCCTTGACCTGCTCCAACGAGCGGCCGGTCAGAAAGCACCCGGCTGCCGAAACAAATGGGATGCGCCCGCCATTGGCAAGGCCCGCACCAACGCCGACCATGCACTGTTCGGCGATGCCGACGTTGATCAGCCGGTCCGGAAATTTCTTCTGGAACCCCCCCAGTTTTGACGACCCGACCGAGTCATTCACAACCGCAACGATCCGCTCATCCGCGGCTGCAAGGGTTTCCAGCGTGGCAACCCATGCTTCGCGGCAGTCGAACAAGCCTTGGGTCAGTGGTGCAGCGGCGGCCATCAGACAAGTTCCTTCATTGCGGCGGCAAATTGATCGGCGTTGGGCACGCCATGGTGCCAGTTTGCCTTGTTTTCCATGAACGACACGCCTTTGCCTTTAACTGTATTGGCGATGATGGCGCGGGGCTTTTCACCGGGAACCGCGCCCAGCACCTTCAACAGGGCGGCATGGTCATGCCCGTCCACCATCACCACATCCCAACCAAAGGCCGCGAACTTCTTGTCCAGCGGTTCCAGCCCGTTGGTTTCTTCGGTGCCCGCGCCCTGTTGCAGGCGGTTGCGGTCAACGATCCAGGTCAGGTTTCCCAGATTGCGGTTGCCCGCCGTCATCGCCGCCTCCCAGTTTGAACCCTCCTGCATTTCCCCATCCCCGGTCAGCACAAAGGTGCGGAACCCGGCGTTGGTGATCTGGCCGGCAATGGCGATCCCGGTCGCAACCGGCAGGCCGTGCCCAAGCGGGCCGGTGTTGGTTTCCACACCCGGCAGATAGTTCCGGTTCGGATGCCCGTTCAGCATCGAACGTGGCTGCATATAGGTATCAAGCCAGTCTTCCGGGAAATAACCTGCGGCACAAAGCACCGTGTAAAGCGCCCCTGTTGCGTGACCCTTCGACATGATGAAGCGGTCGCGCTCCGCCCAATCCGGTCTGGCCGGATCAAAGCTCAGCACACCGAAGTAGATCGTCGCCATGATGTCGATGGCCGAAAAATCGCCGCCGGGATGGCCAAGCTGCGCGTCATAGACCATCTTGAACGCGCGGCGGCGCATCCACAGCGCCTTTTCCTTGATCCGGGCGACCGGGTCATTTTGCAGGGTCATATTCCGTTCCTTAGAAACGATTGGGCCAGATCAGCCGGGGCTCCGGCGTGCCGCAGTGGTGATAGCTGGGATAGCCGAGGTAGCGTGTCACGGCCTCTTCGACGACATCGGCGTGATGGCCGCGCACCATGGCGACGTGATGTTCAAAGCCGTTTTGCGTGACGAACCGCATCAGGTCGCGCAGGCGTGGCACCTTGGTCACGGCGATGCCACCATCCATGGGAAAGGGATCATCGGTGAAATCGCCCTGACCCAGATAGCATTTCAGCGTGCCTGCCCGGTCATCCGACGACAGGCGGAAATAGGTCATCGGGCCGGGTTTGACCTTGCCCTTGACCGCGCCGAAACATTTGGACCGGCCGATGCTTTCGCCCAGAACATCCAGTTCCGAAATCTCGGGCGTGTCACCGATAAAGCTTTTTGGAAAGTTGCCGCAATGCGTGCAGACGCATTTGTCAACTTCGTTCCCGTAGTTGTTGTTCCAGTCCAGGATCGCAGGCGGCGCGCCAGAGGCCAGGGCAAGCGCATACATCGACAGCGCCCCCATGATATCAACCTCGCAGGCCGAGGGCATCAGCTCTTCGCCCATCATCGACATGGTCACGCAGGTCGCGCAGCCGAAATTGTCCTGCAAACTGCGCCAGCATTGGATGGCGCTGGCGTCGCATTCGTTTTCCGCGATCCAGCGGTTGACGGCGAGCGTCCATTTCGCCTGCGTCACGATCTGGCTGGTCTTGATATGGGCGGGAATGGTGCCGTAGGCCTTGATCCGCTCCATCTTGGCCAGCAAATCCGGCTCGTCATCGCGGATGGCCGCAGCCTTGCCCATCATCTCTGACAAATCGACGGTCACAACCGTCACGCCAGCCGCCTGCAACAGCTTTTCCGAATACCGCATGGTCTGGAAGGCGCCGGTGCGGGCACCGATGGCCCCCAGACGGGCATTGCGCATCCCGCGCACGGTACGGCACAGCCTGGCAAAGCGTTCAAGATCCGCGCCAAATTCTGCCCCGCCGACATCACAGGTGTGCGACGTCGTTTCCGTGAACGGCACGCCATATTGCCAGAAGTTGTTGGTCACGGAAATCTTGCCGCAGAAGGCATCACGGCGCTCATGCACCGAAACCTTGTCCACCTCGTCATGCTGGCTTGCAGCAGGATCGGCACGTTCAGTTTGGCCCGGTTGACCAGTTCCGCAATCGCGATTTCGTCGCCAAAGTTCGGCAGGCAGATCACCAGACCGTCGATATCATCGCGGCGCGCCTTGAAATGGCTGGCGTAAAGTTCGGCGTCGGCGATCCCCTGCACGGCACCATTGGCCGTGGCCTCGTAAGGAAGAATGACCGCCTCTATGCCAAGCCGGTCCAGGTGCGCCAGAACTTCGGTTCTGGCCGTCAGGCAGGGCGCAGGGCTGAAAAACGCCCTGCTGCCGATGACCAAGCCAAGCGTGACCTTGCGCCGAATGGTTAGAGTCATGCCTTCCCCCCCTTTGCGGCGCATCCCCTCAAAGATTCGCGCTGCGTATGCTTTCGATTAGTTTCACTTACTGAGATTTGCAATGCAAGAACTATTGGCGGCGCCCTTCGTATTCGAAGAAATCGCTGCTCTGCAGCAAGATTGGGGCGCATATTTGGGGCATCACAGATAGTTTTGTCTGGCTGAAGGCAAAAATTCATCCAAAAAGAAAAATGATTGACAGTGAACGAAATCAATTGGCACAAATACAGCGGAGGAATCGCAACCAACCCGGATGCGATGTTACGGGAGGATCCAAAATGAACTTGAAGCGCCGCCTACTTCTGTCTGCCATTGCCATCACGATGGCTGGCGCGCTGCCGTCGCTGGCCGCCGCAGCTGACACCATCGCCATCATCACCCCCAGCCCCGACAACCCGTTCTTCAAGGCAGAGGCTGACGGTGCCGCTGCCAAGGCCAAGGAACTGGGGTACGAAGTGCTGCTGATGGTGCATGACGATGATGCGAACAAGCAGTCGGAACTGTTCGACAGCGCCATCGCTGCTGGCGTCAAAGCCATCATCCTTGACAATGCAGGCGCCGACGCCTCGGTTGCCGCAGTACAAAAAGCCAAGGACGCCGGGATTCCGTCTTTCCTGATCGACCGTGAAATCACGTCGGCCGGGGTTGCGGTCAGCCAGATCGTTTCGAACAACTATCAGGGCGCGCAACTGGGCGCTGCCGAATTCGTCAAGCTGATGGGCGAAAAGGGCGAATATGCCGAGTTGGTCGGCAAGGAATCCGACACCAACGCCGGAATCCGCTCCAAGGGCTATCACGACGTGATCGACCAATACCCCGATCTGAAGATGGTGGCCCAACAAACCGCCAACTGGTCGCAGACCGAGGCTTACACCGTCATGGAATCGATGCTGCAGGCAAATCCGGGCATCATGGGCGTGATCGCGGGCAACGACACGATGGCCATGGGCGCCTATGCGGCGCTAGAGGCGGCTGGCCGCAAGGATGTGGTTGTTGTCGGCTTTGACGGCTCGAACGATGTGCGCGATTCCATTCTGGCTGGCGGCATCAAG
This sequence comes from uncultured Pseudorhodobacter sp., assembly GCA_945957495.1. Lineage (GTDB taxonomy): Bacteria > Pseudomonadota > Alphaproteobacteria > Rhodobacterales > Rhodobacteraceae > Cypionkella. The sequence goes on from CAMFLG010000003.1 coordinate 7,640, forward strand.
GCGACCGTCTTGCAGCCTGCCTACGAACAGGCACAGTTGGCCGTGACCCAGGCTGACAAGTTCCTCAAGACCGGTTCGACCGGGGTTGACGAAAAACAGCTGATGGATTGCGTGCTGATCAATGGCGAAAACGCCAGCAAGCTCGAAACCTTCGGTCTTTCGAACTAAGCCTTCTGGTCGACTCCTCCCGGCGCGGCTGGCTTTCTGGCCGCGCTGGGCTTCATATTGGAAATCCCATGCGCTCTCTTCAGTTGTTGCCCCTTGTGGTGGCAATCGCTTTTGGCCTGACCTCCTGCAAGGTCGTCAAGACCGCAAGCAAGTCAACCACCTCCACCTCAGACGCTGCGCAAAGTGACGGGGCGGATCCCATCGCCAAGGTGGCGCAGGAAACGTTCGAGCCCAAACTGCTGCCGCTGATCGCGCAAAAGGCGCTGACCGTCGCAGATTTGCGCAAGGCTGTAGGCGCAGGGCTGGACGCCGCCGGGGCCGCCAGTGGCAATCGCGGCGCCGGGGAAGGTGCGGCATGGAACTTTGCCGTCAAGGGCGAAGGCAAGATCATCTCCGCCAATCTGACCAGCCGGGCACGCAAGGCCGAGCTTGACACAGACGGCGACGGCACCGCCGATCTGACGTTGCAGTTGGGCCCGGTCATCAATGGCACCGCGCTGCGCGATGTGGCGCCTTTCTACAATTTCGGCGATTTCCGCGACCAGATCGAATTTGCCCAACTGGCCCGCGCCCTGAATGATCTGGCCAGCGCAAGGCTGGTCCTGCCTGACGGCGATCCGACCGGAAAAATGATGTCTTTTCAGGGCGTCGTGCCGTTGAAAAGCGCGGCTGAGCCTTGGTCCGTCACCGCCGTCGAGGCGGCGGTGTTGCCATGACGCAGGAACATCCCATCGGGTTGTCCATCCGGGGCGGGGTCAAGGTTTATCCGGGCACCCGCGCGCTGAAAGGCGTGGATTTCGATCTGCGCATGGGGGCGGTCAACGTTCTGGTCGGCGAAAACGGTGCGGGCAAGTCCACCCTGATGAAAGCCATCGCCGGGGTGGAAACCCTGACCGAAGGCACGATCACGATGGATGGCCAGACGGTTTCGTTCCGGTCGAAAGCCGACGCCGTAGCCAAGGGTATCGGCATTGTGTTTCAGGAACTGAACCTGTTTCCAAACCTGACCGTGGCCGAAAACATCTTCATCGCGCGTGAACCGACCCGCTTTGGCGTGGATATCGACGCCGCCGCGCAATCCAAAGCCACGCGCGCCCTGATGGAACGGCTGGAACAGGACATTGACCCCGATGTTCCCTTGGGAACCCTGCGGATCGGACAGCAACAGGTCGTCGAAATTGCCAAGGCGCTGGCCCAGAATGCCCGCATCCTGATCCTGGACGAACCCACCTCGGCGCTGTCGGCAGCCGAAGTCGAGGTGCTGTTTCGGGTGATCTCTGATCTGAAGGCGCAGGGCGTCGGCATTGTCTACATCAGCCACCGCCTGGAGGAACTGATCCACATTGGCGACTATATCACCGTTCTGCGCGACGGCATGATCACAGCCGCACAAGCGATGGACGGCGTGGATATCCCGTGGATCGTCCGCGCCATGATCGGTGACGGGTCCAAGGAATTTCCCCGCACCGAACCGCCAAACTTTGGCGCCGAGGTGTTTCGGGCCGACACGATCTGCCTTCCCCGTCTGGGGGGCGGTTACACGGTTGATCACCTGTCGCTGTCGGTGCGTTCGGGTGAAATCGTCGGGCTTTACGGGCTGATGGGGGCAGGGCGGACCGAGTTTCTGGAATGCATCATGGCGCAGCACCCGGATTCCACCGGGCACTTCTACATAGATGGCAAGCTGTTGACCGAACGCGACGTGACCGGGCGGATTGCGCGCGGTCTGGCCCTTATCCCCGAGGATCGCAAGCGCGATGGCCTGGTGCAGATCATGGCGATCCGCGAAAACATCACGTTGTCGGCCCTGTCCCGCTTTACCCGGCTGTTTCACCTGAACCTCAAGGCCGAAGCGGCGGGGGCCGCCGAATTCATCAAGCGCCTGACGATCAAGGTCGCCAGCCCCGAAAATCCGGTGTCCAGCCTGTCTGGCGGCAACCAGCAAAAGGTGGTCATCGGCAAGGCGCTGATGACCGACCCGAAGATCCTGCTGATGGATGAACCCTCGCGCGGGATCGACATTGGCGCAAAGGCCGAGGTGTTTCGCACCATGCGCAGGCTGGCCGCCGATGGGTTGGGCATCTTGTTCGTTACATCTGATCTGGAGGAAGTGCGCGCCCTCTCGGATCGGATTCTTGTCATGGCGGATGGCAAATTGACCGGCGAGTTCAGCGGTCAGGCCAATCCCTCCGAGGTGATCGCCGCCGCCACCCGCCACAAAGTCAAGGAACACCGCACATGACCGTTGCAACCGCCCCGTCTTTTGACAAAACCGCTCTGATCCTTGCGCTGCTGCGCATGCGGACTTTTGTTGCGCTGATCCTCGTGTTTGCGTTCTTTGCCATCGCCGCCCCCAATTTCCTGTCTACTGCGAACGCGGTGATCGTATCCAAACACGTCGCGCTGAACGCCCTTCTGGCGATCGGGATGACCTTTGTGATCATCACCGGCGGTATCGACCTGTCGGTTGGCTCCATCGTTGGGCTTTGCGCGATGATGGCGGGCTGGCTGGTGCTGAACGGGGTCGATCTGGGGATTGGCTACACCGTCTGGTTCAACACGGCAGAAATCGTCGTGATCGTCTGCCTGATCGGGGTTCTGGTGGGGGTGGTCAATGGTCTGCTGATCACCAGACTTGCCGTCGCACCCTTCATCGCCACGCTGGGCACGCTTTACGTCGCACGCGGCTTTGCGCTGTTGTCATCAGGTGGCAGAACCTTCCCCAATCTGACCGGAAAGCCCGAATTTGGCACCGACACCTTTCCCCTGATCGGAACCGGAACGCTGCTGGGCCTTCCCGTGATGATCTGGCTTCTGATCGCTGTCGGGCTTTTGGCCCACTACATCTCGCGCAGGACAACCTTGGGGCGGCACATCTATGCCGTCGGCGGCAACGAACGCGGCGCGGCGCTGTCTGGGGTCAAGGTCAACCGGGTCAAGATGTTCGTCTACATGTTTTCCGGTCTGTGCGCTGCATTGGTCGGCATCGTCATTGCCAGCCAGCTTCAGGCCAGCCATCCGGCAACCGGAGAGACGTTCGAACTGAACGCCATCGCGGCGGCCGTTCTGGGCGGCACCTCGATGTCGGGCGGGCGCGGCAAGATCGGCGGCACCATCGTCGGCGCCTTTGTCATCGGCATCCTAAGCGATGGTCTGATCATGATGGGCGTGTCGTCGTTCTGGCAGACGGTCATCAAAGGCCTTGTGATCATCATGGCCGTGGTCATTGATCAGGCTCAAAGCCGACTTCAGGCACGGGTTGCTCTGCAGCAAGAGGCCGCACTGGAAAAATAGATCTGACTTTCAGGAACACGAGAATACCGCTAGGATTTCAGTCACACCATTAAAAACCATTCGCGTCCATACCCAAGAAAGAGAATGCGACATGAATTCAAATCGCAGCTTGGACCGCACTGATACAATGGTTGGGCTTTTGTCGGAACCCCGGCGTCGGCGCATCCTGGAATGGATTCAGGAAGAGGGCGCGGCCCGGGTCCGCGATCTGGCCGGGGCGTTTCAGGTGTCAGAGGCGACCATCCGCCAGGATCTGGAGCGTCTGGAAGCCGAAGGTCTGATCACGCGGGAACATGGCGGGGCATACCTGAATTCCAGCGTCAGCCCTGTCGGCACCATGGTTCTGCACCATCAGGACAATATGGACAAAAAGGCCCGGATTGGCGCGCTTGCCGCCAGTCTGGTGGGAAACGGCGAAACGCTTATCCTTGATGCGGGCACGACGACGACCGAAGTTGCGATCCGGCTGGTTAACCGCAAGAATCTGACCGTCATTACCAACGCGCTGAACATTGCGATTATTCTGGGGGCCGTTCCGGGATTTGCCGTGCATATGCCGGGTGGCCAGTTCAAGGTGCCGACCCTGTCGCTTTCCGGGGACAAGTCGGTTGAATACTTCCGCAACATCTTCGCCGGAAAGCTCTTTCTCGCCACGGCAGGGGTTTCGCTGGAATCCGGCCTGACCTACCCCAGCTTTGCCGATCTGCAGTTGAAAGAGGCGATGATCAAGGCCGCCAGCCATGTCTATCTTGTGGCGGATTCCAGCAAGATCAACAAATCCTCTTTCACCCGCCTCGCGTCATTGGAGGTAGTGCAGACCTTCATCACGGATGACGGTATCTCTGACGCCGACGCCAAGGCATTCGAGGCGCGCGGCATCAATCTGCTGGTGGCAAAGTAGCCGTCTGATGCCTGGGGGCCGAAAATGGCGGCAAGACGGCGCGCGTCCCCAGCCATTCCAGCCCGCCGCTTCCGATCAATAGTAATTGATCGGAAAGGTCAGCTCGGGGTCCGAATGCGCGTCCCAATACCCCTTCCAGATCGCCTTCGAAATCGGGCCGACCTGACCGGAACCAACGGGGCGGTGATCCAGCGTGGTGATGGGCATGACGCCGCCTGCCGTGGTGACAAACATGATCTCGTCACAGCTGTAGGCCATCTCCACCGGAATATCGTCAATCACCCATGGGATGCACAGCTTGTCGGCCACCGCCAGGATGGATTTGCGGGTAACACCTTCCAGGACTCCGCGCCGCGGAGTGTATAGCTTGCCATCCTGAACCAGCACCACGTTGAAGCCCGACCCCTCGGTCAGGTTGGCGTCGCCGTCTGTCAGGATCGGGTACATCGCGCCTCGATCGCGCGCCTCCAGAATGCCGCGGGTGAAATCACCCCACTGCAGGTTCTTCACTGTCGGGTCGATGGCCCCGGGCGAGATGCGGCGCACGGTGCGGGCGATGATGGCGGAACCACCCGTCTTTTGCACCTCTTCGCCCATCACCCACAGATAGGGCGTGACCATAAGATAGCAGAAATTTTCGCAATCCTCGGGCGCGTATTGGCGGATATAGCGCAATCCGCGCGTCACGATGATCATCACATAGGCATCGCGAATGCCGCTGGTCGCGGCCATTTCCACCAGCCGATCGCGGATTTCCTGACGCGGAATCGGGCTGACAAGGCGCAGCTTGGCAAGGCTGGCTTCAAAACGGTCCAGATGGTCGTCCAGCCGGAAAAAACGGCCATTCCAGATGGCTGGCACGTCATAGGTCAGGTCAGAATGCAGAAACCCCTGATCCAGAAGCGGAATTTTTGCATCCGCCACCGGTACATAATCACCGCCCACCCAAGCAATTCCCTTGGCAAATGGGTTCGTGCTGGCCTGCAAATCCTGAACGCGGCGGCGGTAGTCGTTGAAAATGTGATCGGTGTAGGTCATGGCGGCTTTCCAGTTTGGGCGGGGTCGTCAGGCGGGAACGAAACCTGCGGCGATGATGTCGCCAAAGGCCGCGTCAACGGCTTCGATGGCACGGTCAATCTCGGCCGGGCCATGTGCGGCGCACAGGAACATGTTGTGTTTGGGGTGCAGGAACACCCCGTGACGCAGGGCTGCAGCACACAGCGCATTGCCGATGCGCAGATCCACGTCACCGTCCACCAGCACAACCGGCATTTGGGCAGGGCCGGTCTGGCGCAGGCGGAAGCCGTTGCGTTTGGCCACCTCGTCCAGCCCGGCGCGCAGGCGCAGACCCATGGCTTCGGTATGGGCAATCGCATCGGTGTCGCGCAGAATCCGCACCGTCGTCAGCGCTGCCGCCATCGCCACCGCCCCATACCAAAAAGAGCCGGTGGTAAAGATTTTGTCCGCCCCGTCACGGGCCCGGTCAGAGCCCGCCACACAGGCCAAGGGCCAACCGTTCGCGATGGATTTGGAATAGGTGGCAAGATCCGGTTTGACCCCGTAGCGTGCCCAACTGCCCCGAACGTCCAGCCGGAACCCCGCCCGCACGTCATCCAGGATCAGCATGGCACCGCTGCGGTCGCAGGCCGCGCGGGCGGCGCGCAGAAACGCCTCTGTCGGCATTTCCTGATCCCGGCCCACATCATGCCGATAGGCGGTCAGGATGATGGCGGCCAGATCGTCACCCGCCTCGGCCACAACGGCCTCAAGCCCGGCGATATCGCCCCATTCAAAGGTCATCAGATGCGCACGGTCGGCTTCGGTGACACCTACGACCGATGGGGAACACCACGGCACAGCGCCATGATAAGCGCCCTTCGCCATGATCACCTTGCGCTTGCCGGTGCCCGCGCGGGCGATGGTCACGCTGGCCGTGGTTGCATCGGTGCCGTTCTTCTGGAACAGGCACCAATCGGCATTGTCCAGCGTGCCGGTCAGCAGTTCAGCCAGTTCAACGACCCGTTCGGTCGGACCATTGCCGCAATCCACCACGCGCAACTGTTCCAGCGCGGCGGCCTGCACTTCGGGGTGGTGATAGCCCAGGACATTTGGTCCCCAGGCGCACATGAAATCAATGAATTCGTTGCCATCAACATCCCAGACCCGGCAGCCATCGGCGCGCGAAAAGAACTGGGGATAGCCGGGCGCGATGGCGCGGGTGGCCATATGGCCCCACATGCCGTTCGGGATCACATGGCGCGCGCGCTCCAGCAGGGCGGCATCGCGAGAGTTGGTCAAAGTGGCGGTCATGCGTTAATCCCTTGGCTAAAAGGCGGGGGGGCGCATGGCCGCGCCCCCCACGGTCGGCTCAGTTGGTTATTTCCGCCAGCGGCAGGTTGCAGCAGGCGCTGTAACGCACCCCCTTGATATTGGGGCCATGGGCAAGGATCAGGTCCGGGCTGACCATCGGAATGATGATCTTGTTGTTGATCATCTCTTGCGCGGCTTCGTTCCACAGCTTGTCGGCTTCTTCTGCCGTGGGCGCCGCAAGCGCCGCCGTTTTCAGCTCACCCGGGCGCGGATTGATGATCGAGGGATCATTGTCACCCCCCGCGCGCTTGGCCCAGACAGAGCCTTCCTGCATCCCGAACACATCGACATATTGCGAAGTGCCAAAGAAGTCGGGCGCAAAGAACACTGCCGTCAGGGCAATGTGATCACCATTCGCCTGTTCGCGCCAGTTGGCCAACGGCATCGGCGTCAGTTCCAGGGTGATGCCAACCTTGGACAGATCCTGCTGGATCTTCTGCATCATCAAGGAAAAGTCCACGCCATAGACGTTCAGATCCGGATAGATCGACTGGATGGTAACGCCATCGCCCAGACCGGCAGCGGCCAGCATTTCCTTGGCCTTTTCGGGGTTGTATTCCGGGATGGCGTGCCCATCGCCGCCGGGGAAGCCCAGAGGGATCGGCGCGGCCAGCGGACGCCCGGCACCGCCCAGCGTGAAGTCGATCAGCGACGTGCGGTCAATGGCAATCGAGATGGCCTCGCGCACCTCGGGTGTCATCTTGAAGGTCAGCGATTTTGCCCCGGGGGACAGTGCCATATAGACGAAGTTGTAGGACGGTACGCTTTCCACAACGGCGTCGGTGCCTGTCAGCGATTTGGCGGTTTCCGGGTCGATCTGCATGGCGATATCCACCTCGCCCGATTGCAGCATCTGCGCCTGCGACACCGCGTCCTTCACCTGACGAAAGATCACCTCCGGCACAGCAGGCTTGGCGCGCCAATAGGCCTCGTTGCGCTTCAGCCGCAGTTCGGTGTTCGGCTCGTACGCTTCCAGAACGAACGGACCGCTGCCTGCGGAATTGGACAGGAACCACGTCTCGGATGCGTCCTTTTCAGCGGCTGTTTCGTCTGCCAAAGCGCCGTTTGCGATGGCAACGTCGCTGTTGATCACGCCCAGAAAGCCTGCTGCAGCCTGATTGAGGAACTCAGAGTTGGAAGAAGCCAGCTTGACGATCACAGTCGCCGCATCTGGCGTATCAATCGACGTGATCGGGTCTGCGATGAAGGCTGCACTGCCTTTCATGTTCTTCACCCGCTCGAACGACCATTTCACATCCTTTGCCTCGACCGGCGAGCCATCCGAGAATTTGGCAGCCGGGTCCAGTTTGAAGGTGAATTCAGTCTGCTCGGGGTTCGAGGACCAGCTTGCCGCCAGCAGCGGCTGCAATTTGTTGTCCTTGTCCAGCGTGACAAGCTGTTCATAGACCGACGTGTTGTAAATCTGGCAGGTGTCACACCAGGACCGTGCCGGATCCAGCGCGTTCACATCCATGTCGCGCGCGATCACCAGCGCTTTTTCCTCGGCAAAGGCTGACGGTGCGGTCAGCCCGAAGACAGCGGCCATCAGCGCAAAGGAAATAAGCGCGGCTTTTGGCCTGAGAACCCTAGTAATCATGTTTCCGTTCTCCTGTTGGTGGACCTGTGTGGTCCGTTTTCTAGTTCGCCGTGATGCGAAGCAGCGCCTCACGGATATCCGCCGCAGAACCCAGTGCGGCACGATTCAGCACTGCCGAGACGGTCGGGGCGGCAAGCCCGCCCGTCACCCGCAGAATTTCGTGATCCAGTCGGTCGAAGAACCGGCTTTGGATGCCATCGGCCCAAACTGCACCGATCGACATGCTGCGCGCAGTCTGCTCGGCGATGATGACCCGGCCCGTCCGGTCAATGGAGTCGCCGATCATCCCCCAGTCGATGCCGTGATGATCCAGATTGCGCAGGTCGATCACTTCGGCGTCGATCCCGGTGTCTTTGGCGGCCTGCACGGCCTGCGCGACCATGACCGATGTGGCCAGCACGGTGCAGGCGCTGCCCGGACGAACGGTATGCGCGCGGCCAAAGCCGATGCAATAGTCCCGGTCGCCTGCGGGCACCTCAAACTCGCGCTGGTAAAGCTCGGTATGTTCTATCATCAATACCGGGTCGTTGCAGGTCAGCGCCGCATTCATCATCCCGATGTAGTCAAAGGCCGTGGTCGGGCTGAAAATCCGCCACCCCGGAAACAGCGCGAACAGCGCCGACGGGTCGGTGGAATGCTGCGAGCCATAGCCGGTGTGTGGCGACACGCGCACGCGCATTAACAATGGCACCGGAAAGCCAGAGCCGAACATATGGCGCACCTTGCCCACGCCATGTGCGATCTGATCCGCAGCGGTAAAGCAGAAGTCGCCGAACATGATTTCGACCACCGGGCGCAGGCCATTCAGCGCCGCGCCAAGCGCCACGCCGGTAAAGCCGTTTTCGGCAATCGGCATCGGCAGCACCCGGCCCGGCCAGCGTTCCAGCGCACCTTTGGTAAAGCCGGAAACGCCGCCGCGCAGCTGATGCACGTCTTCGCCCATCACGATAATGCGCGAATCACGGTTCATCGCGCTGGCCAGCGTTTCCGAGGCGGCGGTGATGAACTTCACCCGCTCGGTCTTCAGGTGGCGCAGATCGTCGTGGTCCAACATCCGCGCATCGGCCAACTCGGACAGATCGCCAAGGATGCCAGTGTCGCGGCTGGCTGGGTCGGGCCAAAGATGGTCAGGAATGCGCAGGGCATTGCCCCCTGGCACCGTTTCCGTCAGTCGGGCTGCGGCGGCGGCCACGCGGCCTGTCACGCTTGCGTCAATGCGGGCAAGATCATCCTGATGCACAAGGCCCATGTCCAGCAGACGCGCCCGTGTGGTGGTGACGGGATCGCGGGCAAGCCACGCCTCTTCCTCCTCGGTGGCGCGGTAGCCGAAATCGCTGCCCCGGCGACTGCCCGACTGGTGGAAATGCCGGTACAGCATCGCCTCGACAACCACCGGGCCACCGTCCTCGGCGATGATGCGCCGCGCCTCTGCCATAGCGCGATGAACTGCAACCACATCCATGCCGTCGCATTCGATCGCCGGTATGCCCAACATCGCCCCGCGCGACGTCAGCCGTGTTTCACGCGTAATGTCGGTGATCCGGGTCGCAACGCCGTAAAGGTTGTTCTCAATGAAGAAGATCGTTGGAACACCCTGCGCGGCGGCGATGTTCATCGCCTCATAGCTTGCGCCGTTCTGGGTTGCCCCATCACCAAAAAAGGCCACCGATACGCGGTCACGGCCCAGCATCTTGTCGGCCAGCGCATAGCCCACGGCATGCGGTGGGTTGCCCCCCACAATGGCCGAGGTGCCCATGATTCCGGCCGCCGCGTTGCGCATATGCATAGAGCCGCCGCGCCCACCACAGTAGCCGGGCGTCAGCCCCATGATCTCTGCCATGAAGCGGTGCAGCGCCTCGTCCATCTCGGGGGTGAAATCGTCGCGCAGCACGTCAAATCCGGGCGGCGTCGCCGCGTTCACCAGTTTCATCAGCACCTGATGATGGGCACGGTGGGTGCCGTTGATGTTGTCGCCGGTCTGCAGAACCGACATTGCACCCACGGCCCCCGCCTCTTGCCCGATGCTGGCATGGGCGGGGCCGTGGATCAGCCCGGCTTTTTCCAGTTCCAGCAGTTTTTCCTCGAACCGGCGGATCAAAAGCATCTGACCGTACCAATGGATCAGATCGGCGGGCGGCGCATCGTCCCAGTCCTGCGCGCTGGTTTCCAGCCGGAACCAGGGCGCCGAAGGAGAAAGTTGGATCCGCTGGGCCATCTGTCGTCCTTTGTCCGCTTGCCCCACAGCGCCAGAAGGTGGCGGTTTGAGGTGAGTCTGTTTTATGGAATATAATTCCGTTTTCTCTTGAATCGGAGACTAAGCCGTGCCAGCCTTTCCGTGCAACATAAATCTTTCATGCCGGACACAGGTTCGGCGGCAAGGCAAGCGACAGACATGATCCGTGATGCAGAAATCCTGGCGGGGCTGGTTGAAACCCTGCGCCGTTTTGTGCGCGAACGCCTGATGCCCGCCGAGACAACGGTAGAGGAAACCAACACGATTCCCGCCGTCCTGCTGGATGAGATGCGCGCCCTTGGCCTGTTCGGCATGTCCATTCCCGAGGCTTATGGCGGGCTTGGCCTGACCATGGAGGAAGAGGTCATGGTCACGCTGGAACTGGGCTATACCTCTGCCGCGTTCCGGTCGGTGTTCGGCACCAACAACGGTATCGGCGCGCAGGGGATCATCGTGGATGGCACGGCGGCGCAAAAGGCATACTGGCTGCCGCGCATGGCGTCAGGGCTGGTGATCGGGTCTTTCGCGCTGACAGAGCCGGATGTCGGGTCGGACGCAGGGGCGGTCAAGACAACGGCGGTGCTGGACGGGGATCACTACGTTCTGAACGGGACCAAACGCTATATCACCAATGCCCCCATCGCCAATGTATTCACGCTGATGGCGCGCACGGGTGGCCCAGGTCCGGCAGGGGTCACGGCCTTTCTGGTGCCAGCCGACACCCCGGGTCTGAGCCTTGGCGCCCCCGATCTGAAGATGGGCCAGCGCGGAACGCGAACCTGCGATGTAATCTTGCAGGACTGCCGGGTTCCCGCATCGGCGATCATCGGCGGGGTTTCGGGGCAGGGGTTCAAGACGGCGATGAAGGTGCTGAACCGGGGTCGGCTGAACATCGCCGCCTTTTGCGTCGGGCAGGCGCAGCGGCTTTGCGATGAATCGGTGCGCTTTGCCACCAACCGGGTGCAGTTCGGCAAACCCATTTCTGAACATCAGCTGGTGCAGGCGATGCTGGCCGACAGCGGCACGGAAACCTATGCCGCGCGCTGTATGGTGATCGAAACGGCCCGCCGCTTCGACGCGGGCGAGCGGATCATTCAGCATGCGGCCAGTTGCAAGCTGTTCTGTTCGGAAATGGTCGGCCGGGTGGCGGACCGGGCGGTGCAGATCCATGGCGGTGCAGGCTATATGCAGGCCTATCCGGTAGAGCATTTCTATCGGGACGTGCGGTTGTTCCGGCTTTACGAAGGCACTTCGCAGATTCAGCAGATCATCATTGGCCGCGAAATGTGCGCCGCTACCTGACAGGATATGCCATGGCGCCCGTGATCGGCATTATCGCAGATGACTTTACCGGCGCGGTCATGGTGGCCGGAATGCTGGAAGGGTTGGACGTGCATTGCCCCATCCTGTTCCATCCCGATGGCGCCGCCGGGGCCGGGGCCGGGGGCGTTGCGCTGATCGCCGCCGCGCGCAGCCGGACGGTTCCGGTGGAACAGGCGCTGAGGGAAATCGCCGCCCTGCACGCCGCCCTGACGGCGGCAGGATGCCCCCGCATCGCCTACAAAGCCTGCGCGAGTTTCGATTCCACCGCGCAGGGCAACATCGGCCCTGCTGCCGATTTTCTGGCAGACAAAGCCGGGCAGCGCCCTGTGCTGCTTAGCGCGGGCTTCCCGCGCTTTGGTGCGACGGTGCATCAGGGCTATCTGTTTTACCGCAACCGGCTGGTGTCCGACTCGATCAAGCGGCTGGACCCTTTGACGCCGATGGAGGATCCCGATCTGGTGCGGTTTCTGGGCCGTCAGACGCCGCATGGCTTCGGCCTGATCAACCATGCAACGCTGCATCTTGGCCTGCCTGCGGCGCGGGCGGCATTGCAGGCATTGGTGCAAACGGGCGTGGGGCATGTCTTGCTGGATGCGTCGGATGATGACGACGTGGCGGTGTCCGCCGATCTGGCGACGGGGCTTGATCTGCCGGTGGTGGCCAGTGATCCACTGATTGTGGCTTTGACGCAAAGGCTGGCCGCAGGCGCGCCGCCCGCCCCGCCCGTGCCACCAGTGCCAACCGGGCCGATTGCGGTTCTGGCCGGCAGCACCGGGCCGGTTGTGATGACGCATCTGACCGCGTTCCGCGCACAGCACCCGGTTCTGACGCTGGACCTGTCGCATCCACAGGGTACGCCTGCATTGGTTGCAGAGGCATTGAATTGGGCGGCGGCGCAGCGCGGTCCTTTTGCCGTCTCCACGGCGACCGATGCCGAAGGTTTGGCGCGCAGTCAGGCCATGCACGGGCCATTGGGCGCGGCGCGGTTGGCCGAGGCGGTTCTGGCCGGGGTGGCGGCAGGGCTATACGCGCGCGGCATTCGCCGGTTTGTCGTGGCGGGGGGCGAAACCTCGGGTGCCGTGGTCGCTGCCCTGGGTCTGACCCGCGCCCGCGCCTTGCCAGAGGGGCGTCTTGGCCTTGGCCAATGTGTGGCTGATGGGGATGCCCCGTTGTGGCTGTTCCTCAAGCCCGGCAAGCTGGGGGCCGAGGATGTTCTGTTGCAGGCCGTAGCCTGACCGAAAGGAGACGCCGATGCCGATGGATGAGGAAACCGCACGTCAGGCGCTGGTGGCCGCAGCCCAAGACTTGGTGCGGCTGGGGCTGAACAGCGGCACGGTGGGCAACCTTAGCCTGCGGCATGGCGCGGGGCTGTTGATCACACCCACGGGAATTGCCCCCGAAGTCATGACCGCCGATCAGATCGTGGCCATGGACAGCGCGGGCAACTGGCAAGGGAAATGGGCGCCGTCTTCGGAATGGGACATTCACTTGCGGATTCTGGCCGCGCGGCCGGATGTCGGGGCGGTGATTCACGCCCATCCCGACCATTGCGTTGCGCTGTCCTGTCTGCGCCAGCCGATCCCCGCCTTTCACTATATGGTGGCGGGGTTTGGTGGCGATGAGGTGCCTTGCGCGGATTATGCCTGTTTCGGCAGCCCAGAGTTGGCTGAAACCGTCGTCGCGGCGCTGGGCGCGCGGCTGCACGGTTGTCTGATGGCCAATCACGGCATGGTGGCGACGGGGACAGACCTTGCCACCGCGCTGGCCCGGACGGCAAAGCTGGAAACGCTGGCGCGGCAATTCCTGCTAGCGCGCGTGCTGGGTGCCCCTGTCCTGTTGACGCAAGCCGAGATGGCCGCCGTCAAGAACCGATACAAAAGTTACGGCAAACAGCCCGGCTGATCCGTCAGACCGCGCTGCGCCACAACTCTGTCAGCAACCGCAGCGACAGCACAGCCTGTTCCAGATGCGGCATATGTCCGCAATCAGCCAGCGCGTGCAGCGCCACCGCGCCGGGTAAATCGCGCGTGGTGGCGAAAGGCAGGATGCGGTCCTGCCGCCCAAAGATCACCCGCACCGGCAGGCTCAGACGTGCCAGATCGGCCCGGATCGACAGGATCTGCGTGGCGTCGGGTAGAAAGCGGTCGGCAAACGCCGCCATCGCGGCGGTCAACCCGTCGTCCTGCCGTTGCGCGGCCACGGTTTTCACAAAAGCCTCGCTGATCACCGCAGGGTCATGCACCAGCCGCTCAAGCCAGGGTCGCAGGCTGGCGGCGCTGCGCGCGCGCAGAATGCCATTAGTGAAGGGGGCGTCGATTTCGGGGCCAAGCCCGGCAGGCGCGAACAGGCACAGCCCGCGCACGTCCAACCCGCCCCGCGCGGCAATCCGCGCCGCGACCGCGCCACCCAATGAATGACCGGCCAGTACCAGTGGCCCTGTGACATGCGCCGCAATCGACGCCTCGACCAGCGTGCACAGCACCTCTATATCTGCCGGAATGGCGCGCGGCGAGGCACCATGGCCGGGCAGATCAAGCGCCAGAACCGGGAAGTCTGCCCGCGCCCCGGCAAACAGCCCGCGCCAGTTGTTCAGATCACCGCTGAACCCATGCAACAAGACAACCGGAACCCCGCTGCCACGCCGCAGCCAGACAGCGTTCAGGCTTTGGGCGTCGGGCGCCGGGGCAGGGCGGGCGCCCCGCGCGACCAACCCATCCAGATGCGCCATCACATCGGTCTTTTGCACCCGGCCACGCGGCCCGGTGCCGGTCAACCCGGTCAGATCCAGTCCGCGTTCCCGGGCGATCCGCCGCGCCAGCGGCGTGGGGTTGGGCAAACGCGCGGCCCGCGCCGTCAACGGCGGGGCTGGGGCGCGGACGGGTGCCGCAACCGTTGCAGGGCGCGCAGCCGTATCAGTCGGAGTGGCCGCAACAAGCACCTCATCCGTGGCAAGAATCTGCGCCACCGTCGCGCCAACATCCACCTCGGCGCCTTCGGGGCTCAGATGCCGGATCACGCCGCTGGCCGGGGATTCAACCTCGACCGCGGCCTTGTCATTCTCGATCTCGAACAGGACATCGCCCGCCGTGACGGTCGCTCCATCATCAACCAGCCAGCGGCTGATGCGCCCGGTCTGCATTTCAAGGCTGACCTTTGGATAAAGCACTGGAACGGGCATGTCGTCTCCTTTGGGGTCAAGTGGCCACAAGGGCCGGGGCAGCAGGGGTAACGGGCGCGCCGTTCAATCGGGCGCGCAGGTTTTTGACCGTTTCAACCAGATCCGGGCCGATGCGCGAAATGCAGGTTTCCCGGGGGATGATATCCACGATGCCGCCGCAGGTGATCGCCACCAATGGCGAGCCATCGGTGGGGCGGAAGGCAACGCCGACCGCGTTGATATAGCTGTACCAGGTGCCATAGGTGCCAACGAAGCCCCGCGTCGCATAGCTTTCGATCGCGTCATCGACGGCGGCGCGGATCTGGCGTTCCTGCGCAGGCTCTTTCGCAGCGATCTGGTTCAGAACATCGGCGCGGATATCGGCACCCATTTCTGCCAGATAGGCCAAACCCATCGCCGTGCGCCAGATTGGCAGGCGCGAACCGACATTCAGCCGCAGCGAAACCGGGCTTTGTGACCGGCAGTTGGCCAGATACACCATCTCCAGCCCGTCGCGGGTGCCAAGCGCCGTCGCAACGCCTGAACGGTCGGCAAGCACCTGCATCAAGGGGCCCGCCATATGCACGACAGCGCTGGAACTCAGCGCAGTGTAACCCAGCGAAACCGTTGCCGGGCCAATGCTATAGCGGCCAAGCTGCGTGTCGTAGTGCAGATAGCCAAGCGATACGAGCGCCGCTGTCAGCCGTGAAACGGTGGCCTTCGGCAGGCCGGTCCGCTCCAGCAGTTCCTGATTGCCAAGGGTGGTATCATTCGCCGTAAAGCAGCGCAGGATGTCCAGCCCGCGCGTCAGCGAGGCGGCCGCATTGCTGGCATCCGCCGATTCTGTTCCCTCGACAGGGATGGCCCGTTTCCTCATTCTTCCCCTCCAGTCCAAGTCAGGTCTTCTGCCGTCACCGGGGTCCGTCGCCAATAAATGAAACTTAATTTCATTTATGTTGACGCCCGCATCCGCTCTTGTCAATACTAACTGGCAGAGAGTGCGCCTTGGCACAAGAAACGCCCCATGCGGCCACCGGGAAGGACAAGTCATGACCCGATACATCCTGCGCCGTCTGCTTGCGATGCCTTTCCTTGTGCTTGGGGTGGTGACACTGGCCTTCCTGCTGACCTCTGTGACCAAGGGCGATCCGTTGACGGCCATTGTTTCGGACAGACAGATGAACAACCCCGAGGTTGTGGCGGCGGCAAAGGCGAAATGGGGCCTCGATCGCAGCCTGCCAGAGCGGTACATCATCTACGTCGGCAACCTGCTTCAGGGCGATATGGGAACCTCGTTCATCACCCGGCGCCCGGTGGCGCAGGATGTGATGTACCGCCTGCCCGCGACGATGGAACTGGTGATTGCCGCCATGATCATCGGATCGCTGATGGGGGTCAGTCTGGGGGTGTTGGCGGCCTATTTCCGCAACACGGTGATTGACCACGCCGCACGGGTTTTCGCGCTGTTCGGCTCTTCGATCCCGGTGTTCTGGATGGGGCTTGCGTTGCTCTACCTCTTTTCGGTGCATTGGGGGGTGCTGCCCGGGCCGGGGCGCATTGATGCCCGCGCCACCCTGCCACCCACTGTCACCGGCTTTCTGACCATCGACACCCTGCTTGCAGGGGACGTGCCGCTGTTCTTCAACGCGCTGTGGCATCTGATTCTGCCGGCCTTCGTGCTGGGATGGGCCGTCGCGGGAACGATCTCGCGGCTGGTGCGGGCCAACATGCTGGAAATCCTGTCGCGCGAATTCATCATGACCGCCCGCGCCAAAGGTGCGGGAGAGTTGCGCGTCGTCACCCGCCACGCCCTGCGCAACACCATGGTGCCGACCTTGACGGTGATCGGCTATTCCTTTGCGTATTTGCTGACCGGCGCGGTGCTGACCGAAACGATCTTCTCCTGGCCGGGGATGGGATCTTATGCGGTCGATGCGGCACGCGGCCTTGATTTTCCCGCGATCATTGGCGTGACCATCGTGGGCGGCGTGATCTTTCTTGTGACCAACCTGTTGACCGACATCGCCTATGTTGTCGCCAACCCGCGCGTCCGGCTGGGCTGACCGATGACCACAAATCCGCTTCATCCCCCCGTTGCCCCGCGCCGCCTGACCCGCCCGCGCTGGCTGTCGCTGCCGCTGATGGTCGGAGCCGCAATTGTCGGGTTCTGGCTGCTGACCACGTTCGCCGCGCCCTGGATGTCGTCCTATGACCCGTTGGAAATGGTTGCCCGCCGCCTGCAACCCCCCAGTTGGGAGCATTGGCTGGGCACCGATGCGCTGGGCCGCGATGTCCTCAGCCGTACCCTGCACGGCGCGCGCCATTCGCTGCCCATCGCGGTCACGGTGGTGGCGGTTGCCGTGGCGATCGGCGCGACTTTGGGCGCGCTGGCCGGATTTCTGGGCGGGTTTGCCGATACGGCGATCATGCGGCTGGTCGATGTCACCCTGTCGTTTCCGCCGATGTTGCTGGCGATGGCGGTGGCGGCCTCGCTGGGGCCGGGCCTGGAAAACGCTGCCATTGCCATGGTGATCGTCTGGTGGCCCGTCTATGCCCGCCTGATGCGCGCCCAGGTGCTGGAGGTGCGCGAACGTGAGCATGTCGAGGCCGCCGTAGCCAGCGGCGCCACCCGGGCAAGGGTGCTGACCAAGCACATCCTGCCGCTATGCTGGACCCCGGTGCTGATCAGCGCAACGATGGATCTGGGGCAGGTGATCCTGCTGGCGGCGTCGCTGTCCTTCATCGGGCTGGGGGCAACCCCGCCCACGCCGGAATGGGGCTCGATGATCTCGGAAGGGGCATCGCAGTTCTATTCCTGGTGGGTGGCACTTGGCCCCGGCCTTGCCATCCTGACCATCGTTCTGGGCTTCAACTTCGTCGGGGACGGCCTGCACGACTACTTTGATCCGAGGTCGAAATGAGCATGGAACCCCAGGTGCCACCGTTGTTTCAGGTGGAAGGGCTGCGCGTCGCCTTTGGTCGCGATGGGCAGCTATATGAGGCGGTGCGTGGCATCAGCCTGCATGTAGACCCGGGCGAAGTGCTGGGCATCGTGGGCGAATCCGGTTCGGGGAAATCAGTAGGCATGTTGGCGGCCTTGGGCCTGCAACCCGAAGGCGCGCGCGTGTCGGGTTCTGTGCGCTTCAAGGGCCAGGAACTGGTCGGCATGCCCCGCAGCCAGTTGCGCAAACTGCGTGGCGCGCGGATTGCGATGATCTTTCAAGACCCGCTGTCCTCGCTGAACCCGGTGATGACGGTGGGCGATCAGATCATCGAGGCGGTGCGGCTGCACCATCCCGATATGTCGCGCAAGGCAGCAATGGGGCGGGCGCTGGACCTTTTGGCGCTGGTCGCCATTCCGCAGCCTGATCGCCGGGTCAAACAATACCCCCACGAATTTTCCGGCGGGATGCGCCAGCGGGTGATGATCGCCATGGCCATGGCCAATGATCCCGATCTGCTGATCGCGGATGAGCCGACCACGGCGCTGGATGTCACCGTTCAGGCGCAGATCATGGAGGTTCTGGCCGATCTGCAAGATCGCCTGAAACTGGGCCTGATCCTGATCACGCATGATCTGGGCGTGCTGGCGGGCCATGCTGACCGCGTGGCGGTGGTTTACGCCGGGCAGGTGGTGGAACAGGCGGGGGTGGATGATCTGTTCGCCCGACCGGGCCACCCCTACACCCGTGGCCTGATCGCCTCGATCCCCAATATGGCGGCGGAAAGCGAGCGGCTGTTTTCCATCGACGGCACACCGCCGGTCTTGGGCAAGCTGCCGACCGGATGCGCCTTTCATCCGCGCTGTCGTCACGCCCGCGAGATCTGCCGCAGTCTGGCCCCACAGGCGCAAACGGCGGGCGCGGGCCACAGCGCCGCCTGCCATTTCGCCTTTGCCACGCCGGAGGCTGCACCATGACCGCCCAACACCCCCCGCTTCTAAGCGTTCGTAATCTGGTCAAGCGTTTTCCGGTCAAGGGTGGCTTGCTGATTGAACGCGATGTCGGACACGTCAATGCGGTGGCCGACGTGTCTTTTGATCTGGCCGCAGGCGAAACCCTCGGGCTGGTGGGGGAATCCGGTTGCGGCAAATCCACGCTGGGTCGCTGCCTGTTGCGCCTGATCGAACCCAGCAGCGGCCAGACCCTGTTTCACGGGCAGGATATCAACACGCTGCCCGCCCCGCAGATGCGCGCCCTGCGGCGCAAGATTCAGCTGGTGTTTCAAGACCCCTATGCCTCGCTTCACCCACGCATGACGGTGTCGCAGAACATTGCCGAACCCTTGCGTATCAGCGATCTGTCACTGGCCGATCGCAGCCGCAGGGTGGCAGAGATGCTGGATCTGGTGCAACTGAACCCCGAACACGGCACACGCTATCCGCATGCCCTGTCGGGCGGACAGCGCCAGCGCGTCGTGATCGCCCGCGCCCTTGCGCTGCGGCCCGAACTGCTGGTGCTGGACGAACCGGTTTCGGCGTTGGACGTGTCGGTGCAGGCTGGGGTGCTGAACCTGCTGAAAGACGTGCAGACAGAGCTTGGCACGGCCTTCCTGTTCATCGCGCATGATCTGTCGGTGGTGCAGCACATCAGCCAACGGGTCGCGGTGATGTATCTGGGCAAGATCGTTGAAATCGCGCCAAAACGGCTTTTGTATTCGGCGCCGCTGCATCCCTATACGCAGGCGCTGATGTCGGCGGTGCCTTTGGCCGATCCGCCGCGCGAAAGGGCGCGGGCGCGGCTGGTGCTGAAAGGCGATGTGCCCAGCCCGATCAACCCGCCGTCGGGCTGCCGTTTCCGAACGCGCTGCCCCATCGCCCAGCCCCGCTGCGCCGAGGAGGAGCCGGCGCTTACCATGGGCCCGGGCGGTCATGCGGTTGCCTGCCATTTTCCAAGCGCCCGCGAAACGGGCCTGGCCATCAGCGCCTGAAGACGCGATCCGGGGAGGATTACGAAATGCAGACTTTGCCACTGGAAGGCCTGAAAGTGCTGGACCTGACGCGGGTTCTGGCCGGGCCTTGGGCGACGATGAGCCTTTCCGACCTTGGCGCCGAGGTGTGGAAGATCGAAAACATCAAGGGCGGCGATGATACCCGCGCCTGGTCGGTGCCCAATTACAAGGGTGTCAGCACCTATTACCTCTGCGCCAACCGCGGCAAACACAGCATCGCGCTGGATCTGAAATCGCCCCAAGGCAAACAGATCATCCTGGATCTGGCCGCCAAGGCCGATGTTGTAGTCGAAAATTTTCGCGCCGGAACCGTTGATCGTCTGGGCATCGGCTATGAGGATCTGCGCAGGATCAATCCCGGGATCGTCTACTGTTCGATCTCTGGTTACGGCCAGACCGGGCCGGAACGCACTCGCCCCGGCTATGATTTCATCATGCAAGCCGAAAGCGGGCTGATGTCGATCACCGGGGCCACAGATGGCCCGCCGAACCGCCTGGGCGTGGCCTTTACCGATGTGGTGGCGGGGATGGTGGCGACGCAGTCGATCCTGTCGGCACTGTACCAGCGCCGCGCTACCGGTTTGGGTCAGTATATCGACGTGGCACTGCTCGACTCTACGCTCAACCTGTTGATCAATGTCGGGTCGGCCTATCTGAATGGCGGCACGGAAACCCGGCGCTACGGCAATGCCCATCCGACGGTTGTGCCCTATCAGTTGTTCCGCGCCAGTGACGGGGATTTTGCCTTGGCAGTCGGCAATGACCGCATGTTCGCCGATTTCTGCAACCGGGTGATCTTGCAACCAGACCTTGCTGCCGATCCGCGTTTTGCCAACGCCTATCTGCGCGCCTTGCACCGGCAAGAGTTGCTGGATTTGCTGCAGGCCATTATTGTCACCCAAACGGCCAGCCACTGGATCGACGCTTGCCTTGCGGCCGAGGTGCCCGCCGGGCCGGTCAAGACCGTGGCCGAGGCTTTGCAGTCGCCGTCGGTGGTCGAACGGGGGGTCATCCAGACGCTTGATCACCCCGAACTTGGCCCAATCTCGCTGATCCGGCCCGCGCAGGGGTTGGCGGCCCAGCAGGGGCAAATCCCCAAACCGCCGCCGATGCTGGGTGAAGACACCCGCCATGTGCTGCGCAATGTTCTTGGGATGGACGATGAACACATCAACGCGCTAGAGGCTGCGGGCGTCGTGGCCTCGCGCGCAACCGCACCGCCCCCCGGAAAAAAGGCGGTCTCTGCATGATCGGCACCTGCCTCATGGCTGGCCTGCGCATCCCCTTCCGGCGGCGCGCCGACGCCATACCACTTGTCTTTGAACCTGTATGAGGGCCGCATGCCTGTGACCTTGACCAAATCCGGCGCAATCGCGGTTGTCAGCATCGACAATCCGCCGGTCAACGCCCTGAATACCGCGATCCGTGCCCAACTGTTGGCGCTGGTCGAGGCGACAGAGGCCGACGCGGCGATTTCGGCCGTTGTTCTGATCGGGGCGGGAAAACTCTTCGTCGGCGGTGCCGACATCACCGAATTTGACCGACCGCCCGAACAGCCCGATCTGCCCAGCGTCATTGCGCGGATCGAGCGGGCGACAAAGCCATGGGTCGCCGCAATTCACGGTGCGGCGCTGGGCGGTGGGCTGGAACTGGCGCTGGTCTGTCACTACCGCGTGGCGGCGCCGGGGGCCACGCTGGGCCTGCCAGAGGTGTCGCTGGGTTTCATCCCCGGCGCAGGCGGCACGCAACGCCTGCCGCGCCTGATCGGGCCAGAGGCGGCGATCCCCGTTGTGGCAGAGCGGCAGATGCTGCCCACCGATGCCGCGGCCCGTCTGGGGCTGCTGAACAGGGTGATCGAGGCAGATTTACGCGCCGGGGCCGTGGCCTTTGCGTCAGAGGCTGCTGCCATACCGCTGCCCCAACCCTTGCCCGCGCAGCCGCTGGCCGACCCGGGCGCTGCGTTCTGGGATGCCGCTCGCGCTCGCATCGACAAGGCGGCCAAAGGGCAGGCGGCCCCGCTTGCCGCACTGGAGGCTGTGCGGTTTGGCGTCGAAAACGGCGCGACCCTTGGTTTGCAACAGGAACGCGCCACCTTCCTGCATTTGCGCAGCACCGAGGAATCGCTTGCGCTGCGCCATCTGTTCTTTGCCGAACGCGCCGCCCCGCGCCCCGCCGATCTGCGCGGGGTCGAACCGGCGCCGCTGCGCCTTGTCGGGGTTGTCGGCGGTGGCACGATGGGCAGCGGCATTGCCGCCGCCCTGCGCAATGCGGGGCTACAGGTGATCCTGTCGGAACAGGATGCGGCGGCACTGGATCGTGGATTGGCGTCCGTTCACGGCCTCTTTGATGCCGCCGCCCGCCGGGGCCTGACATCCGCCGCAGAGGCAGCTGACCGCAAGGCCGGGGTCGCGGGGGTCGTGGGCTTGCAGGGCCTTGCCGCCTGCGATCTGGTGATCGAGGCGGTGTTTGAAGACCTTGTTGTAAAGCGCGCGGTTTTCGCCGGGTTGGCGGAAACGTGCCGCCCGGATGCGATCCTTGCCACCAACACCTCTTACATCGACCCGCGCCAGATTGCCGAAGGAATGGCTGGGCCAGACAGGTTCCTTGGCCTGCACTTCTTCAGCCCCGCGCAGGTGATGAAGCTGCTGGAGATCATCCCGATCCCCGAAACCTCTTCGCAAACCCGGGCCACCGGCTTTGATCTGGCGCGGCGCTTGAGCAAGATCCCGGTGCAATCGGGCATCTGTGAAGGCTTCATCGGCAACCGGCTGCTGAAACGCTATCGCGGCGCGGCAGAGGCGATGGTGGCGCAAGGCGTGGCCCCCGCCGCGATTGACGCCGCGATGCGCGGCTTTGGCTATCCGATGGGTCCGTTCGAGATGCAGGATATGGCGGGGCTGGACATCAGTTTCATGAACCGCGAGGCCGCGCGGGCAAAGGGCGAGGATGTGCCGGAAACCCCGGCAGACCTGCTGGTGCGCTCCGGTCGCAAGGGCATCAAAACCGGCGGCGGCTGGTATGACTATGCCCCCGGCGACCGCAAGCCACAGCCTTCGGTTCAGGCGGCCCAGATCATCGCGCCGCTGGTGGCTGCGCCCTGTACCCTTGCCCCCGATGCCATTGTGGCGCGGCTTCTGGGGGTGATGGCCGCCGAAGGGCAGGCGATTCTGGCCGAAGGCATCGCCAATACGCCCGCCGCCATTGATCTGGTGCAGGTCCACGGTTACGGCTTTCCGCGCACCAAAGGCGGACCGATGTTTTACGCAAGCAGAAAGACCCCATCATGATCGCATATCCCGACGTTTCCCTGTTCATCGACGGCGTCTGGCGCCCGGCTTCGGACAAGGGCGTGTTGCCCGTGTTCAACCCGGCAACCGCGACCCAGATGGCCACCGTTGCCCATGCCACCCGCGATGATCTGGACGCCGCCCTCGCCGCCGCCGCCAAGGGGTTTGAGATCTGGCGCAAGACCTCTGCCTATGACCGCGCCCGCCTGATGCGCAAGGCCGCCGAGATTCTGCGCAGCAGGGCCGATGACGTTGCCAGCCTGATGACCCGCGAAAACGGCAAGCCGCTGGTGCAGGCGCGCCTGGAAACGCTGGCCGGTGCCGATATCATCGACTGGTTCGCAGGCGAGGCGCAGCGCAGCTACGGTCAGGTGATCCCGTCGCGCGCGCCGGATGTGCTGCAGATCACGGTCAAGCTGCCGGTCGGCCCTGTTGCGGCCTTTACCCCGTGGAACTTTCCGATCAATCAGGTGGTGCGCAAACTGTCGGCGGCGCTGGCGACCGGGTGTTCGATCATCGTCAAGGCACCCGAGGAAACGCCGGCCAGTCCGGCCGAACTGATCCGTGCTTTCGCCGATGCCGGGCTGCCCGCAGGCGTGGCGAACCTTGTGTTCGGCGTGCCGTCCGAGATTTCGGAATACCTGATCCCGCATCCGGTGATCCGCAAGATCAGCTTTACCGGGTCAACTCCGGTGGGCAAGCACCTGGCTGCGCTGGCGGGCCAGCATATGAAACGCGCCACGATGGAACTGGGCGGCCACGCGCCGGTGATCGTGGCAGGCGATGCCGACCTTGATCTTGCACTGACCACGATTGTTCCACACAAATTCCGCAATGCCGGGCAGGTCTGCGTCTCGCCAACGCGGTTTCTGGTTCAGGAGGGGCTTTTTGACGCCTTCTCCACACGCTTTGCCGAAATGGCCCGCGCGATCCGCGTCGGCAACGGTCTGGACCCGGAAACAGAGATGGGGCCGCTGGCCAATTCCCGCCGGATTCCCGCGCTGGAAGCGTTGGTTGCCGATGCCGTGGATCAGGGCGCGCGTTTGTTGACGGGCGGGCGGCGGATCGGCAACGAAGGTTGGTTCTTTGAACCGACGGTTCTGGCCGACGTGCCTTTGTCGGCGCGGATCATGAACGAAGAACCCTTCGGCCCGGTCGCCGTGATCAACCCCTACACCGATCTGGATGCCGCGATTGCCGAGGCCAACCGTCTGCCCTTCGCGCTGGCCGCCTATGCCTTCACCCGCAGCAGCGCCACCGCAACCCGGTTGGGGGCAGAGGTCGAGGCTGGGATGCTGTCGATCAACCATCTGGGTCTGGCTTTGCCCGAAGTGCCGTTCGGCGGCATGAAAGACTCCGGCCACGGCACCGAAGGCGGGTCCGAGGCGCTGGACAGCTATCTGGAAACCCGGTTTGTCACCCGCAAGGGGTAAGGTCCACACATCGGTTGAGACCGCGCCGCATTGAGGGATGATGACAGGGCTGTGGGGCGTGAACCGCCGCCCTGCTGGGCGGTGCGGGCTTGCAACCGGGTGGCCGTCGCGTTGCCAAGCGCGGCAAAGTTGAAGGGTTTGAACGGCTCCAGCCCGATCGTCGCCATCTTGGCATCCATTGCCGCGTCGTCCGCCGCGGGCGACGATCACGAGGGTGAAAAAGGCTTAGGCCTGCTAGTCCCGGGCCGGGACACATTGAAAAACCACGCCAATACAATGCGATGGGTTTTGCGTTAAGCTTTCAATAACCACGATTGGCTGAGGCCCTGCGCGCGGCAGGGACGTGGGCGCAAGCTTTGCAGGCTGGATGCAGGGCGGGTGCGTCATGGTGTCTGCGCCAGGTGCGAAAGCTGGACGCAAGGCGGGTAGGCGCCTACACTCATGTCAGCAAGGCTTGGGGGGATGGCGATGAAAAAGCGCGCATTGGCACTGTGTTCGGCAGCCGCACTGTTCTGGGGCGGAATGGCCCTGGCCGAGGTTGATGTGCCTCCCTTCTATCAGGCCGTGGGCCAGATGCAGCCCACGGGCAAGCTGGGCGAGGTGCTGGCCAAGGAAGCCGTGGCGACCGATGTTGCCGGGGCAGAGGCGTGGCGCATCGCCTTCGTCTCTTCTGACCTGAACGGCAAGCCGACGATTTCCACCGCACTGGTCGTGGCCCCGACGGGCGATGCCCCTGCCGAGGGACGGCCAATCCTGGTTTGGGCGCATGGCACCACCGGCACGGCGCAAAACTGCGGCCCCTCGCAGGTGCTGAACCCCGCGCAGGATCTGAACGAATACAACCTGATCGGCGGCACGTCCTGGACCGATTTCGGCATTCCGGGCCTGACCGATGCGATCAAGGCCGGCTATGCGGTGATCGCGCCGGATTATCAGGGCCTGGGCGGCGGCGGCGTGCATCAATATGCCATTGCCGCGACGCAGGGCCGCGATGCCATCAACGCCGCCCGCGCGGTGGGGGCGATGGGGCTTTCGGGCGCGGGTAAATCCGCCGCCGTCATTGGCTGGTCGCAGGGCGGTGGTGCAGTGCTGGCGGCGGCCAGCCAGCCCGACTATATCAACCAGCCCGGAACCGCCTTTGACGGCCTGTCCTTTGTCGGCTTCGGCGCGATGGCACCGCAGGATGTGGCCGTGCTGATCCCGCCTGCGGCCTTGACCGAGGACGGCGCCAATCAGCTTATTCCGGGGTTGGCCGCGCAGTTTTCCGACAGTGTTTTCAACTTCACCCATTACGCAATGAGCATGTGGGCGATGCCTGCGGCCTTCCCCGAGTTGAAGCTGACCGACATCTTCACCGAAGAGGGCGCAAAGGCGGTGAACGAAGTGTTTTCCGACAAATGCATGCATGCCGGGGCCGATACCATCAGCTTCACTTATGGTGACGATTTCAAGACATTGTTGAATCCGCAGCCCAGCAATGCGCTGGCTTGGGTCAAAGGCCTGGTTGCGGCCAGCGTGGCACCGGTCAAGCCGGTGGCGCCTGTGGTGATCTACTTTGGCAGCAAGGATGTCACGGTTGATCCGAAGATGGGCGAACTTTACCGCACGCAGATGTGCGGGCTGGGCGGCGATGTGACCCGCGTGCAATTGGCGGGCGAACAGAACCACTTCACCACCCCGCCCAATGCCACGCCGCTGCTGATGCCGTGGATCGCCGACCGTTTCGCCGGCAAACCCGCGCCAGAGGGCTGTCAGGCCGATTGACCGGGACACCGGGATCGTCGCAGGTCCATTTCAGCGGGCAGCTGTGGGGGGCAGCAATTGGGTGGGACCGCTATTCGCGGGTCTCGGTAGGGTGCGTGATTTCACGCACCATGGCGACCCGATTAAGGTGCGTGAAATCACGCACCCTACCGATGTTGCGATGAAACTAGGCATCTCTCGTATCGCGTCCACCAGCAGTTCTTGGCTCTCTGCCGATTTCGCCAGTCGGAACCTCTGCTCGCCGGGAAAACAAAACCCGTCAAGCCAATTGCGGGACACATCTATCCCAACCCAGGTCGCTGCTGTTATCATGTCTCTCTCTCTTCCTTATGCTTCGCGGTCCCGCACAACGGGCCGCAGTCAACTGTTCGAGACGGTGAGGAGAGGCGGGATCAGCCTGCCAAAAAAACGTGGGCAGGCCACAAGATGTTCAGCGCTGTCTCCAATCCTGTCGCCGCTCCTGGCCGGGAGAGGTGACGGGGGTATCTAGATTAGGGCCGAGACACATAAGGGAAAGCCACAGCCGATGAACCGGACCATGGCAGTCCTAGCAACGCCCAAAGCGGGCCTTCGCGTCGGTTTAAACAGGCGGCTTCAAGGTCATACCGGCTGTCGCCCGCCAGACCATGTCGGGCGCCCCGATTTAACCGCTGGGCATCGCGGGCACAGGCACGGTGTTTCCCGGATCCTTCAAAGGATGACGCCGGATCGTTCAAGACCCGGCCTTGGCGCTTAGCTAGCC
>CAMFLG010000004.1 GCA_945957495.1 uncultured Pseudorhodobacter sp.
CGCTGTCGTCGATTGTCACACGGCCCCCCACGGCGTTCTGCGCGCCGACCCTACAAAGCCTGACCCGCCGCGAAAAGGGGATTATCCAGGATCGGCGCCAACCGGGGTAGAAATGACGGCACCACATGATAGAAGAGTGTTAGAACCGATAGGCGCAACCTGTTGAGGCCGATTTGCGAAATAAGGTCGATTTCACGCTACCGACCGAGTCATTGTTCCTGAACCCCGGTGTGGATCCGGGGATCTCGCTGTTGCGCCCTTTGGACTTCATCTGGCGGACGCGCGAACCGGCGGTTATTCAGGGGTTTGCCGCCAGTGAGTTTGATGAGATTAACGAACGGA
Source organism: uncultured Pseudorhodobacter sp. (assembly GCA_945957495.1). Taxonomy (GTDB): domain Bacteria; phylum Pseudomonadota; class Alphaproteobacteria; order Rhodobacterales; family Rhodobacteraceae; genus Cypionkella. The sequence continues at coordinate 343 of CAMFLG010000004.1, forward strand.
TTGAACGCTTTGTCGGCTTTACCAAGCGGCACAAGGCCTTTCGCCAGAGCGTCGAAATCAATACCGTTCCCGTGGTGTTGGAACAGGCCAGTTTTCGCAAATCCTACACCATCGCCATGGGCAAATGCATCCTTAGCGGAGCGGCCGGAATGCGGTTGCTGAACCAGTATCGCTGGGTCAATGAGAATAACCCGGATAACCCGGAAGAGGCGGTGATCCGCTATTTTGACGACTGCCGTGCCCAGAACACGCAGGCCGAAATTCCGCTGACCGACCCCGCGCTGCTGGAGGGGTTGGACTTTGCCATCGAAAGCCGCAACACCTTCAATTTCTATCATTTTGTAACCGAAACGCTGTGCCAGTTGTGTTTGCTGGATGAATTGCAGTTTACAGGTCGGGTGTTCATCCATTTTCCCAACCACGAGGAAAAGACCCGCGCCTTTACCCGCGCCTTCATCGAAACGTTGTTTCCCGAACTGTCGGGCCGTGTGGTGTTCGAACGTGCGCCGAAGGAATATGACCGGGTGATTTCCGCGCACAATTTGCTGTGCGCGTTCTTTCAGTATCCGGGAGAACGGATCGGTACTTTGGATGATCTGGCGCCATCGGATGTGGTCTGGAAAGGGTCACGCGCAGAGCGCGCCTCGCAACTGGTTCTTCAGATGAACTCTGTTGACCGAAATCTGCTGCGGCTGCGCGAACGGGCGTTGAAGGCGATTGAGGGCAAAGATTTCAGCCATTTGCCAAAACGGTTCTGGGTTGGCCGCGACCCGGGGCAGGCGCGCGACCGCACGATGAAGGGCGAGGGCGATCTTTTCGCCATGCTGCAGCTGTTCGGGTTTGAACGGGTGATGTTTGAAACCCTGCTGCCCATCGAGCAGATCGCCATCATGGCCAATGCCGAAATGATGATGTCTTACCACGGCGCCGGTTTTACCAACATGATCTTTGCTAATGCGGCGGCGACCGTGATCGAGATTGGCACGCTGCAATCGGCGATCTACCGGTGGGGCGATTTCTGGCCGTTGGCGAATGTTTCGATGTGCCGCTACATTTCCTTCTTCGCCGATTACAACACCGACGATCCGCTGGTGGACCCATCGTTTTCTAAGGATGGCATTGTGCCGGTGGCCCTGTCGCGGCGCGGAATGGCGGTGATATTGCCGTTCGTGGTGGCGGTTTTGGGGCATGTGCCCACGCTCACCCGGCAAAGTGAGGTGGCCCGGCTGGTGGATCAACTGATCAAAGCCGGCTGCCTTGATCAGGCCTTTGCGGTGTTGCAGCATCACACGGCGCTGCTTGCCGGGCATTACGAATTGTGCCGCGCCAAAGCCGATTGCCACAAGCGCCGCGGCGAGACAGAGGCAGAGCTGGAGGCGCTGTTGCTGGCCTTCGAGGCAGATCAGACCAAGTGGTACACTCTGGTTCTGATCGTGTGGAGCGCCAAGCGCATCGAGGCGACCGATACGCTGTCCTGGGCCTTGCGCCGCCTGCGCAGCGATTTTCCCAGCCGGTATGAGGCGCTGGTGAAAGAACGCCAGTGGTTTTTGAAATATGCCTGACAATCGGGCGCGGCATGGTTGCTGATTGTGTGAAGGTGGCTTGATCGCTATCAGGGTCGGGTTAGTTTCTGAACAGGATGGCCCCCTGATGACCAAGACCAAAATCACCCCCGAAGAGGCGCTTGCCTATCACTTTGAACCGCGCCCCGGGAAGTTTGACGTTGTTCCCTCGACGCCGATGGCGACCCAGCGTGACCTGTCGCTGGCCTATTCGCCGGGCGTGGCTGTGCCGGTTCTGGCCATCGCAGAGCGCCCCGAAACGGCCTATGACTATACGGTCAAGGGCAACATGGTTGCGGTGATTACCAATGGCACGGCCATTCTTGGCCTCGGAAATCTTGGCGCGCTGGCTTCCAAGCCAGTGATGGAAGGCAAGGCGGTTCTGTTCAAACGTTTCGCCGATGTGAACGCTGTCGATATCGAGTTGGATACCGAAGACCCGGAAGAAATCATCAAGGCAGTTTCCCTGATGGGGCCAACCTTTGGCGGCATCAACCTAGAGGATATCAAGGCGCCCGAGTGTTTCATCATCGAACAGCGGCTGAAAGAAGTTATGGACATCCCGGTGTTCCATGACGATCAGCACGGTACGGCGGTGATCTGTGTGGCGGGCCTGATCAACGCGCTGGAATTGACCGGCAAGAAGATCGGCGATGTACGCATCGTTCTGAACGGGGCAGGGGCGGCGGGGATCGCCTGTCTGGAACTGATGAAGGCGATGGGCGCAAAGCATGACAACTGCATCATGTGCGACACCAAGGGTGTGATCTATCAGGGCCGCACCGAAGGTATGAACCAATGGAAATCGGCCCATGCGGCCAACACCAGCCTGCGCAGTCTGGAAGAGGCGATGGTTGGCGCGGATGTGTTTCTGGGCGTTTCGGCGAAGGGCGCGGTGACGGCGGATATGGTAAAATCCATGGCCGAAAACCCGGTGATCTTTGCCATGGCCAACCCCGACCCCGAGATCACCCCCGAAGAGGCCCATGCCGTGCGCGCCGATGCGATCGTTGCGACGGGGCGGTCGGATTATCCCAATCAGGTCAACAACGTTCTGGGCTTTCCTTACCTGTTCCGGGGCGCGTTGGATATTCACGCCCGCGCCATCAATGATGAGATGAAGATTGCCTGCGCCCGCGCTTTGGCGGCGCTGGCGCGCGAGGATGTGCCGGACGAAGTGGCGATGGCCTATGGCCGTAAGCTGTCCTTTGGCCGGGATTACATCATCCCGACGCCGTTCGATCCGCGGCTGATCTATGTGATCCCGCCCGCCGTGGCCAAGGCCGGGATGGATACCGGCGTCGCGCGTCGCCCGATCATTGACCTGAAGTCCTACGAGCAAAGTCTCAAGGCGCGGATGGACCCGACCGCTTCGATCCTGCAAGGCATTCACGCCCGCGCCAAACAGGCGCAGGCGCGGATGATCTTTGCCGAGGGCGATGACCCGCGCGTGTTGCGCGCGGCGGTCGCCTATCAGCGCGCCGGTCTGGGCAAGGCGCTGGTCGTCGGGCGTGAGGCGGATGTGAAGGAAAAGCTGGAAGGCGCCGGGCTGGGCGATGCCATGCGAGAGCTGGAAATCGTGAACGCCGCCAACTCGCGCCATCTGGAGCAGTACAAGGATTTCCTTTACGCCCGGCTGCAACGTCAGGGCTTTGACCGGGCGGATGTGCATCGGCTGGCCTCACGCGATAGGCATGTGTTCTCGTCGCTGATGCTGCAGCACGGGCACGGCGATGGGCTGATCACCGGTGTCACCCGCAAGTCGGCGCATGTTCTAAGCCTGATCAATCATGTCTTTGACGCGCAGGCCTCGGATGGTGCCGTTGGGGTGACGGCATTGCTGCACCGGGGCCGGATTGTTCTGATCGCCGATACCTTGGTGCATGAATGGCCGGAAGAGACGGATCTGGCGAATATTGCGGTGAAGGCGGCGGGGATCGCCCGCAGCCTGGGGCTGGTGCCGCGCGTCGCCTTCGTCTCGTTCTCCAACTTCGGCTATCCGGTGTCAGAGCGGGCGGTCAAAATGCACGGCGCGCCGCGCGTGTTGGACGGGATGAAGGTGGATTTCGAATATGAGGGCGAGATGACGGTGGATGTCGCCCTGAACCCTGATGTGATGGCACATTACCCGTTCTGCCGCCTGACCGGCCCGGCCAATATTCTGGTTGTCCCGGCGCGGCATTCTGCCTCGATCTCGGTCAAGCTGTTGCAGGAAATGGCCGGGGCCACAGTGATTGGCCCGATTCTGACCGGGGTGAAAAAGCCGATTCAGATCTGTTCGACCAATTCGACGGTGAACGACATTCTGAACATGGCCGTCATGGCCGCCTGCAAGGTTGGCTGATGCGCGTAACAGGCGCGGTGGGTCAACTGATTGCACCGGGCCGATCTGACTACAGCGGTTTCGCTGTGGTCAGATCGGTGTTCAGGACGGTGCTTTCGGAAGGCGGACGCCGGTTTCGGTGACGATGAACTGCATGCCGATATCGTGAGGTTGCGGGAAAATGGTGGGAATGCGCGCCGCAAGCAAACCAACGCCGATTGCCATGGGGCGTGGAGACGACGCGGCCAGAGTACGGTCGAAATACCCCCCACCGTAGCCCAGCCGATAGCCTGTATCGTCCCACCCCACCACGGGGGCCAGCGTGATGTCGGGGCGGACGTTGTTCCCATCGGCGGGAACCGGGATGTTCCAGAAGCCGCGCTCCATCCGCGTCTCGGGCGTCCAGACGCGAAACGTCAGCGGCGCGCCCTTGGTCAGTACGACCGGCAATGCCGCCCGGGCACCTTTTTCCGCCAGACCTGCCAGCCAGCCACGAAGGTTCAATTCGGCCTTTATCGGCCACCAGGCGGAAATCGTCAGGCCCTTCAACGCGCCAAATTGGTCTGCGAGCAGCCGGTCCAGATGACCTGCAACGGCCTGCGATGCCGCTTGCCGCGCCTCGACTGACATTTCCGCGCGTTGCGCCAACAGCCGCAGGCGTTCAGCCTTACGCCATCGCGCAACGTCACGCGCCTGCGCCGGGTCCACCGCCAGCGGATCAAAATAGGTTGGATCAATCTCATGCGCGAGGCATGGCGGTGAGGCGTAGCCGCGCGGTTTATGATTATCTGTCATAGCGCACCAACTCCATTGGTCATGGCGGCAAGGCGGATGAGCGCGATCCGCGCCTCGCCCATGATGGCATCAATGCGCCCGGCGGCACTTGGCAGCGTGTCGATCAGAGAGGTGCTTTGCCCGGCATAGATCGCCATTGCCTCCAGATCGCCCGTTGTCGTGCGCAGGGGCGAGTCGGTGCTGTATCTGGGCAATGGGCGACCGTCCTCGTTGGCGATCACCTCGCGCGGCATGAGGTCGGGTCGGTGCCCCATCAGATTGGGACCAAGCGCCGCGATCACCGAATTGCGCAGCACCCGGACAGGCGTGTTTGGCGGCCAGTTCAACGCGTATATGTCAGTATGCACGGTGTCTTCGGCCACGGCGGTCAAGACGCGCGCCTTGTGTTCGGCATGGGCAAAGGATTCTGTCGTGGCCAGAAAGGCCGTGCCACAATGGATGCCTTGCGCCCCAAGCGCCAGCGCAGCGACAAGGCTGGCCCCCGTGGCAAAACCACCGGACGCGATGACGGGAAGATTGACCTGCCGCACAACCTGTTCCACCAACACCAGCGCCCCCGCTGTGCCATGCACATGCCCGCCCGCCTCGACCCCCTGCACGATCAGCACATCTGCACCTGCGGCCTCGGCGGCGAGCGCGGCAGCAACAGAGCCGACTTGGTGCAGCACAAGACAACCAGCTGCCTTGGCCCGGACGACGGCCGAGGGCACGACATCCCAGAAAAAACACATCGCGGGCACATCAAGTTCAAAGCAGATACGCAGTTCGGCATCCAGAAGATCTGGGTCGGTGGCAGCCGGGATCAGGTTTACCGCGAAGGCGCGCGCCGTTCTGGCGCGCACCGCCTCAATCTCTTGCGCGATGAATGACGGCGTTTCCCGCACCATGCCAAGGATGCCATAGCCGCCAGCCTGCGCGACCGCCGCGACAAGTTCAGACCGCGCCACTCCACCCATCCCCGCCGACAGGATCGGCACGTCGCATCCCAACAGCGAACAGACGGGGGTGTGGAGGCTTTGGTCAGGCATCGGGTACTCCTGTCGCTTGGAAATGAGGGAACGGCGCCGGCGGGCTTTCGCGCCTATTTTGGCGTGGATGAGTCGCGACAACGCGCGGCCCTTTCGGCCACAAGCCTGCCATTCCATCGGTGCGGATGCTGAAAGGTTGCGCGCTCGTCACGATCAAGGCCCTTTGCCCAAGCTTGCATCCAAGAGTGAGCCTGATAATAGGTATTGTAAATACGTATTCAGGCCTGCCCGCCGATACGCCTCAGCGATTTTGGCCCTCGCGCCCTGAGGCGGGTCGCAACTGCCCCGGTTCTGTCCTTTTCCAATCCTGAACTTGCCGACGAGTTTTCGCGGTCGGTCAGCCACCTGACCAAGATCATGGCCTCTCTTGCGCAGGCTGCCAGATCAGACAAGCGCCTCGATCCGGACATCGGGGAACCGGGCGCATGACGCCTGCATAGCGGTCATATCCGGCATCAGGCAGGCTGCGGTAGACATGGCATCGGCAAGCGCGGCCGATGGCGCACTGATCGAGACGGAGTTCCAGGCAGTGTCGGCAGGCAGGCCGGTACGCGGGTTGAGGATGTGTCCGACGGTGCCATTTTGATCAAACACAGTGCCGAATGGCGATGAGGTCGCCAATGCGCGCGCCGCAAGACTAACCTCGCCGCCGCTGACCAGCTTGACAGGCCAACCCGCAGCGCCGGGCATTTGACCCAGCGCCCGCAACTCTCCGGTATTGATCAGGATGTCGGTCAGGCCCTCCGCCGCCAACAGTTCGGCGACCTTGTCGGCGATAAAGCCCTGCGCCACCCCATTCAGCGTCAGTTCCGTTCCAGCGGGAAGGGCAATTGCGGAACTGTCATAGGTAACGCGAGAAAAGCCGATCAGAGGCATGGTTGCGGCGATCTGTTCTGACGTTGGTGCGCGTCCTTCGGTGAAACGCATCGCATAAAGCTGCCACAGCGGCTGAATCGTTGGGTCAAAAAGGCCCTGTGTCGCAGCATGGGCGCGACCGCACAGCGCAAGACATTCCAAAAGCTCAAAAGGCGGCGCATCCAGCCTGCCGAAGGTGTTCAGTTGAGCGACCGCCGAATTCGCGCGATAAAGGCTGAAGATGCCCTCCAGACGCTCAATTTCCGCCACCGCCCGTGAGATGATGGCGGGTGCGTCGGGGTGACTGAGGTAGATCGCAGCCTCTGCCCCGATTGCCGTTCCGTGCCATTCGGTGATTGTCGTCGCAGATGCGCGCAACGGCATCATGGCAGCAGCGGTCAGGGTCAAAAAACGGCGGCGGGTCACTTTGGGCATTTCAGTCTCCGGGTGCTGCGGGCAACGCATGCAGCCGGGCGGCAAAGTCTGAACTTTCCGGTGTGGGGCTGCCAGCGATAATGGTTTCGGGAATTTCTGTGAAGGTGAACACCTGCCCGCCGTTCGCATCGGCGAAGGCTTGGGCCTTTGTGCGGTCACTGAAGGGCACAAGCTCGGCTGCGTCCATTCCGCCCTTCGCGGACGAGCCTACGACAAAGACGGCTTTGTCGGCTGCGATCCAGTTGCTTGCCCCGGGATTTGCCCAACTTGCCGCTGCACCCATGTCACTGACATAGGTTGCCGTCACGGCGTCGGCCTGTTCGGGCATCCGCAGGTAGGCCACAGCATCGCTGACCTGGCTGAAGAACAAGGGTAAGCCGGGATAGCTGGCAAGATGGATCTGCGCTTTGGGGCCGGGATGTTCTAACACATTCATCTGGCAGAAATAGCCGGTGGAATCAGCGGTCATTGCAACGGGCAACGGTACAGTTGCCTCTGGCTTGCAGGCGGTCAGCAGGAGAAGGCAAAGGATCAGGCGCTTCATGGGATCACCTTGCGAAAGGCAGCGGTGGCAAATGCCAGGGCTGCCACCGGCCAAACCAGAATGGAGGTCAACGACGCCCAGATCGGAACGCTGGTGGCCGCGCCTGACACCCCTGCTGCTGCAGATGTGGCTTGTGATGCGGCAAGGTTGAAAAGCCGGAATGCATCGGCGGGGTTTGCCAGCAGAGCAAGCGGGAAGAATCTGGTTGTGAAGACACCGCCGTTGTCGGCGACGATGGCCGCCAACAAACCCAGGTCGTAAAGCACGATCAACCCCAACCAGATGCCAATGGCCAGACCCGCCGCACCTGAAGAGCGCCGCGCGAGGGCTGAAATCGCATATCCAACGCCAAGGAAGGTTGCCCCCAGCAGCACCGAGGACCACATCAGACGCCACAGCGCAGGCAGCCCCGCGATGGCCTCGGGGTCCACCGACAGTGCCGCGGCTGCCGCGATGCCATAACCGGTCGCAAGGGCCAGCGCCAATATTGCCAGATGCGCGAACAGTTTGCCCAAAAGAACCTCGATCCGCGACACGGGGTATGTCAGCAAGAGCGGCAGCGTTCCGCGCTCTACCTCGCCGGCGATCGCGTCAAACGACATCAAAAGCGCAACCAATGGCACCAGATAGACCGCCAGAGAGGTCAGGCTGGCAACCACAACCGACAGCCTGTCGGCGCCGATGGTTCCGGTGGCAGAAGAGCCTGCCGCCGAAAGCACCAAGGAAAACAGCGCCATCATGGCGATTGAAATTGCAACCCAGCGGTTGCGCAGGGCGATGCGAAACTCTGTTCGGGATGTGGCGGTGATGCGGTTCATTGCCCGTCCCTCTTGCTGAAATGGCTGTAGATGTCCTCCAGCGAGGGCGGTTGAATGTCTATATCCGCAACTTTGCTGCCAAGCTGGGATATCCGGGCCAAAAGGCCAAGCTTTTGATCCTGCAGACAGGTCAGCGTAAGGGAGTCGCCTGATACTGCCGCTTCTGGCAAGGCAAGGTGAACCTCTGGCAGCGATCCCTGGCGCGGTGTGACGTGAAAGCTGATTGGCAGCGACGCGCGACGGCGCAGGTCGGCCAGACGGCCTTCTGCAACCAGATGCCCGCCCGAAAGGATCAAAATACGGTCCGTTCGCGCCTCAACCTCGGTCAGCGCATGCGAGGATAGCAGAATCGACGCGCCATCTGCGGCGAGCCCGTCCAGCAATTCGTAAAAGTCGCGGCGCGACACCGGGTCAAGTCCGCTGGTTGGTTCATCCAGCACCAGAAGCCGGGGCTTGCCGATCAGGGTCTGCGCCAGACCGACGCGCTGGCGCATCCCTTTGGAATAGGTGCCGATCCGGCGCGTCGCGGCGTGGCCCAGCCCCACGCGATTTAACAGTTCCATCGCCAGAGAAGGGCTTTCGCCGCGCAAGGACAGGTAGTAGCGGATCTGTTCCAGCCCGGTCAAAGCCGGATGGAAGGCTGCGTTTTCGGGCAGGTATGCGACATGGCGGCGGGCCTCTGGCGCGCCGGGCGCGGCCCCCGTAACCTGCAATTCCCCCGAGTCGAAGGGGACCAGGCCAAGGATGATTTTCATCATCGTGGATTTGCCCGCGCCATTATGGCCAAGCAATGCCACCCGTTCGCCGGGGGCGACGGTCAGCGACACGTCCGAAAGGGCGCGCTGCGCTCCGTAGGTTTTAGTTAGACATTGAAGTGTCAGTGTCGGCGTCATGCGAAGGGTCTTTCAGCCAGCGGTCGCCCACAAGGGCCTCCATCGCGGCAATGTTTTCTGGAACTGTGAAGGGTGTGGCAGCCATCAGCGGGTGGCTATCGACGACGCCGCCGGGAAGCGTGGCGGGAAACGAAGACTGGCTCCACCTGATCAACTGGACGGCGGGTGAGCCAATCAAAAGGGAGGCAGAGGGTTGTGACCAAAGGATGCTGTCCATCAGGTCATTCGGGTGAAACGGGCTGTCGGCAAATCCGTCGCCGTTCAGATCAAAGGCCACATGATCTGACCAATAATTACCCCGGCCCTCAAAGCTCCACTCGATATGGCGCGTTCCGACGTATTTTACCTGATTGCGATTGCCGACAAAGCTGTTCCCCGTGACGGCATTGCCTTCGGAGCCTGCAGTGAAGTGGATGCCAATATCGCAGCCCTCAAACCTGTTTCCGACGAACAGGTTGTTGTTGGCATTGTAAAGGAAGGTGCATTTTGCAGCCCCCCGAACCAGATTTCCCGAGAAATCCGAACGGTTGGATGCGTTGATCATCAAACCATGGTCGCGGTCACGCAGGGACAGGTTATTGACGATCTTGACGCGGTCCGAAGACATGATTGCAAAGCCAAGATGGTTGCCGATCGAGATGTTACCCGACACCTCGGAGTCCTTGGTATACATGTAGTGGACGGCAAAGCGCAGATCACGAAAGATGTTGTCGCGATAGATGTCGTCGCTGGAGGCGTTCGAGAAGATGCCATCGCGGCCATAGCGGATGTCATTGCGTTCTGCGATCAGACCCGGCGCGTGCCAGACGTAGATGCCATTGCCGCGTTCATTCATCCGCGCGGCCTGCAGGCCCTCGATAACATTGTCACGCACCATGCAGTCCACGCAGCCGTGTACATCAATGCCGTGCATATTGTTGGTGAAGTGGTTGGCCTCGATGACATTTCGGTCGGCACCCTTCACGATCTTGACGCCAGAATCGATATCCTGATTCCTGCGCCCGGAATGGGTGATCTCTAGCCCTTTCAAGGTAATATCGTCGCCAGTCAGCGTCACAACCGAGCCAACACCCTGCCCGTCCAGAATGGCCCCCGGCACACCTAAGATGGTCATCGAGTGATCAATCACAAATGGACCGGGGTAAATTCCCGCCGACAGAAGCAGCACATCGCCGGAACTTGCTCCGGCGATGGCGGTTTGCAGAGCGCCTTCCCCCGGCGCAACGCGCACCTGCTCTGCCAGCGCGGGAAGCGCCAGCAAAACAATGATGATGCTCAGGAGAAGGCGCATGGATTAGGCCTTCGGTTCGACGAACATGCGGCCGCGCATTTCCATGTGCAGCGCGTGACAGAACCACTGGCAATAGTACCAGTAGACGCCCGGATTGGCCGCCACAAAAGTGACGGAAGAGGTCGCCTGCGGCCCGATCTCCATCGCGACACCGTGGTTGCCCATGGTGAAGCCGTGGGTCAGGTCGTCAATGTCGTCGAGGTTGGTGATGATCACCGTGACCTCATCGCCCTCGGTGACGGTAAAGCTTTCCAGAGCGAAGGCGGGTGCCTGACTGGACATATAGACCCGCACTTTGTTGCCATCGCGGATAACGGTGTCCATGTAGTCGTCGATGTTGACGCCATCGGCCTCGGCCTGTTTGCGCGTTTCCGCCCACATCGGATCCTGGCGGTTCCAGACCGAAAGCGGATTGACCCTGGACGCAAGTACCGAAATTGCGTCATGCGGTTCCGCAAAGTTCGGGCCATCGTGCAGCAGCACCATTTTGTCGCCGGAAATGTCGATAAGCTGATCGTTCTCGGGCTTCAGGGGGCCGACATTGAGGAACCTGTCTTTTGAGAATTTGCAGAGGCAAACCAGATAGCGGCCATCGGCCTCGAGCGTTTCGCCCATGGTGCTTTTCAAATGCCCGGGTTGATACTGCACGTCGATCTTGTCTTTGATCGGATCGACAGAAGCGCCGGAGTAGGCCGCGATGGCATCTTCAATGTTCCACTTCACCACCTGGCTGTCGAGGAACAGCGTGGTGTAGGCGTTTCCGCGACCGTCAAAGGCGGTGTGCAACGGGCCGAGGCCCAATTCAGGCTCTGCAACCACCACCGAACGCGGGTCGATATCCGAAGTGAACAAAGCGTCCATCTTGGTCACGTCGAACACAGTCACCGTCGGCGACAGCTTGCCGTTGATGCAAAGGTGCTTTTTGTCCGGTGCCATATTGCAGCCATGCGGATTGTTGGCGACCGGGATGTAGCGGGTGTAGTTCTTGTTCGATCCCTTCCGTCCGTCGATGATCTTGCAACCGTTCAACTCCTGGAAATCTCCGGCGGCGATGCCTTTTTCGATTTCGGCGATGTTGAAAACAACCACATGGTCCATTTCCGCCGCTGTCATGTCAGCGAGGTTCATGCCCATTTCTGAGTTGTAGCTGGTTGAAAACGCCCACTTTCCTTCATAGTCGCTGTCGGTGTTGTCAAGGTTCCCCGAAACCATCACCTGCCATGCCACGCGCATTGTGGCGGTATCGACGGCGGTAAAGATGTTGGTATAGGTCGACACGTCGTTCATCGTCGAGCCGTCGTTGATCAGCGGCGCCTCGTCTTCGCCGTTGCAGAACAGATAGTCAGAGCGCGGCCATTTCTGCGGACGCATGCCGTGAATTGCCTTGGCGTTCGGGATCTCAAGAATCTTGTCGCATTTCATGATATCGCAACGCACGCGGGCGACGCGGGTGTTCGCCTTGTCGTTCATGAACAGGTATTGGCCGTCATATTTGCCCTCGGTGTAGGACATATGAACGTGATGCAAATCGCCGTTGTCATGCACGGTCTTGCCATTGGCAGCGAGCTGCTTTTTGGTCTTTTCGGTCATGGTTTCTTGCATGATCCGCTTGGATTCATTGGTCAGACCCCATCCGGTTGCCGAGCAGCGGTTGAATACCGGCACGCGCATCAGCTCGCGCATTGACGGCAACCCGAGGATCCGCATTTCACCGGTCTGACCCGAGGACCAGAAGCCGTAATATTCATCCAGTTGTCCGGGTTCGACCTGAGCATTGGCGGCCTGCGCCACGGCAGAGGTGGCGGCCACGCCTGTCAGGCCTGCCGCCCCGGCTGCCACCATCGACAGCCGGGGCAATCCCATACCGCCCAGCATTGCGGCGCCGGTTGCGGTTGCGCCAAACAGCCCTCGGCGGCTTATCCCTTTTTTGTCGGTGTCAGACATTTCTCGTTCCTTTCACGTTTGGGTGGTTTCTCAGGTCAGGCGATGCGTCGCTTTGCCCGGTGGCACTTCCCACGGCGGCCCGCCGTTTGACTTGCCGGATCACAACGGGGCATTTGGTTTTGCTTTGATAAAGCACCTGACAATTCAGGCAGTTAACGCATTCGTTCGGATTGATTTCGCCCGTCGGGTGAATTGCCTGAACCATGCATTCGTTGGCGCAGGTCTGGCAGGGTTTGCCGCAATCGTGGTAACGCTTCAGCCAGTCGAACATCCGCAGCCGGGCAGGGATCGCAAGCGCGGCACCCAGCGGGCAAAGATAGCGGCAGTAGAACCGTTCCACAAAAAGCCCGGCGGCCAACAGCGCGGCGACATAGGCCACAAAAGGCCAGGCGCGGACGAATTTCAGCACGATGGCGGTCTTGAACGGCTCGATCTCGGCATAGTGTTCGGCTTGTTCGATCGACATCAGCGACACGCCGAACAAACCAAGGAAGATCATATATTTCAGCGGCCAAAGACGTTCGTGCAGACCCCAGGGCAGCGTCCATTGCGGGATATGAAGCGCCCGGGCGACCTTGTTGGTCAGCTCTTGCAGCGCGCCAAAGGGGCAAAGCCAGCCGCAATAGGCCCCACGTCCCCAGAAAAGCAGTGCTGCCGCAACCGAGAACCAGAGAATGAAGGTCAGCGGGTCGAGGAGGAAGGCCTGCCAACTGAAGCCACTCACCAGTGCACCAAACAGGGCCATCAGATTGACCACCGACAGTTGCGCGTTGGCATACCAGCCCAGAAAAACCAGCGTCACGGTCAAGAAGCCGATGCGGAACCAGTAGAAGGCTCGGGCGTTCCGGGTCGCGATGCCCTGAAAGAAGAACACGAGCGTCAAGACAGCGAGCATGGCCGCCAGAACGATGATCTCGGCCGTTTTGTCGCGCCAGATCTTCTGCCACAATGCCGTTTGCGCCGCGGCTTCGTCGCTGGTGGCGGGCGCAGCCGTCTCTACGGGTGCCGCAATGTTGCGCAAATACTTGGGCGGCAATTGGTAGGCCAGATCGAAGGTCGTGAATACCTTGTCAATCGGGCCAACCGGTCGCTGCACAAGAAGCTGAATGCGGAATGGCTTGGTGGCGTCAAAACCACTGTCTGCCGGAATTCTGAACAGGTCCTTCTCGGTGAAATCCGGCGCGCCCTTTGCCGCGATCGAACCCAGCCGTTTGTGATCCCGGTCGTGGAAGCGCACCGAGACATCGTCCTGCACCAGAACGATACGATCAAAAATCCCGCCGCGGACATAGCCCGAGCCCTTGAACGAAAACAGGCCCTTGCCAACGATCATCAAAGCCTGATCGCCGGGCTTGAGCCAACTTGTCAGGTTGCTTTGATCATTTTTGTCCAGCAAGGCCTGACCGATTGCCGGAACCGACACCAAAGCCGCCTGCATTTCAATGAAGGTACTGTCCGCCGGTGCCGTCTCGGGTTTTGCGGTGGCGCGTGGGTCGCCCAACGCGACGAAGGCGTCATTGACCTGCCCCACGTCCAGCGAAAGCCGCCGCAGGGTGCCGTCCCCTTCCAGGGTCATCCAGTCTGTCGCCGCAGTCGCGTCCGGGTTGATCTCGACCGTTGGGCCGGAAACAGCTTCTGGAGAAAGCCCGCCCAATCCCAAGGCGCGCGCAACTTTCAGCCCCGAGCGCAGGATGGAATCGTCCAGCACCATCACCGTTACGGTGGCGCCCGAAATGATATTCAGATCATGTTTGCCGCCGGATTGCGCTTCGGCCACCAGATCCATGCCGATATAGCTTGCGGCCAGCGCCTTGACCTTGGCCTCTGGAATGCCGATCAGCACGATTGGCTCTGAGTGTTTCACCAGCTTTATACCGATGATTACGCCAGCCTGATCGACCGCGACCATTGTGTGAATCGGTTTGCCGGAATAGCCCGTTGTCCCCACGAAATCCGATGTGACAAAGACCCATCCAATCTGTTGCCCGCCCTTCAGAACCGGCGCGACAGCCAGATCACTCTGGATCGGGCCAAATCCGTCTGCCCCCGTTACAAGATCGGCGGCAGTCTCTTTCGGCAGGTACTTTGCCAACACTGTTTCGGCATGGCCCGGTGCCGGGAACGCGCAGAATAGCCCCATCAGCAGGGCGATTCCCGTCATGCGAAGGTGAAGGAGGGACGGCAACATCAATTAGATACCTTTCGGGGGGGCGCGGGGCAGTTGAGGCCCGCGCACAAGGCGGGAGGCGAACCTTGCAGGCGCATCCCGCGTTTCGACTGGCAGCGACTGTACTTTCGCCATGCCCACCACTGCAGGCGACAGCGCCTTGGCGATGACCTGTCGGCAATCGGGACATTTCGCGCAGTCTTTTGACATGGGCGCGATTGGCTCGCCGGCGGCGTTCAAGACGATCGTTTTGGCTTGCCCATCCGCGCATATGACGACTTCTGTGCCTGATGCGGCTGCAAGGGCCATGGTCAGCTGTGCCGCCGCCGCCCCGCCCGAAACGGCGAGTGTCAGGCTCATTGTGAGGCAAATCAGGAGATGGGTCAGATTTCGGCACATGGGTTCCATTTGCCGGATGCAAACTCCATCAGCCTTGATTTAGGTCAAATAGAATATCCTTTATTGAGCCGCCCCAGGACGCGCACGGTATTCAGTGGATTCTCGCCGAATTCGATCGAGTCACTTTGGCGGACATTGCCCTGCCTGGCTCTGCTTTCCAGTTTATGGCACTCAACGCAGATTGAATCCGACCCCGCCACGACGCAAACAGACAGGTGCAAGTGGCTGCCCTTCACGGATCTCTGCCGCTATCGCAGAGATGTGTCGGGTGCGCTGACAGAACCTCTTTCGACCAGAGATGCGGGCATAAGCACGGTCCGGGGCGGGATATCAGCGCCGGAGATCTGCTCTAGAAGCATCCTCGCTGCCGCCTCGCCCATCGCCATGCGCGGCTGCGCCACAGTGGAGATGCCGGGTGGCAGGAAGGCCATCCAATCCAGATCGTCGAAACCAATCATCGAAAGTTGCGTGGGGATCGACAGCCCCAGCTTTGCAATGGCTGCCATGGCGCCTTCGGACATGGTGCCGTCCGTGGTGAAAACGGCACTTGGCCTGTCATCGCGTTGCAGCAGCGCAAGGCAGGCGCGTTCCGCCGCCTCGGCAGAGTATTCCCCGGCACGAAGGACTAGGGTGGGATCTACCGGCACGCGTGCCACCAGATGCGCCTGAACATAGCCGAGAAGCCGCTGCCAACTGGGATATAAAGCCGCGCTTTCAACGGGCTCACCAGCCTGCGCCCGCGCTATGAAGCTTACGACACCGCCCTCGGCCTCTTCGACAAGTTCTGCCACCAATCCGATCCGCCGATGCCCTGCCTGAATCAGCCGCTGCACCGCTTCGCGGGCGGCGGAAACATTCGCTGTGCCCACACGGTCGATCTCCAGCCCCTCGACCGCGCGGTCGATCAGGACCAGCGGAGTGCCGGACGCATGAAGCGCGCGCAAATGCGCTGAATCACGCGTGTCACAGGGGGAGACGATAAGCCCATCCACCTGTTTTTCGACCAGCAGGTCGACCGCCCTGGTTTCCTGCTCGAAACTTTCATCGCTGTTGGTGATCAGAAGTCCGAAACCCTCTTTCTCGGCGATATTTGATATTCCGCGCAAGACGAAGGCATAGAACGGGTTGCGGATATCGCCCGCAACAACGCCGATGGTGCGTGTCTTGCCAGTGATCAGACTGCGGGCCAGAGCATTGGGTTTGTAGCCCAGCTTTTCGGCGGCCTTCATCACCTGATCCTTCTTGGACCCGCTTGTGTAGCCATAGCCGCCCAGAACGCGACCGGCAGTCGCCGTTGAAACGCCGGCAAGCCTTGCCACATCTGCAATCGTCGCCTTGGGTTTTGCCGCCACCTTGGCTCTCACTTCCATGATAACTTGGGACGAATCAAATTGGTCTTCCATGTCCCGTTTCTTTGCTATCACGCCTGATCCGCCAAAGAAACGTTAACTTATTTACAACAAATTCAACATGTTGAAAAATTTTAACATGGCGCTTGACGGAAGCGCTCACAATCTGTCTCATGGTGTGAGAACGTTCGCATGTCGCGAACCACAAGGCGCGCCGTGCAAGGCGCTACACACGGAGGAAAACGATGTTTAAATCTGGACTCTCAGGGCTGGCAGCCTGCCTCGTGCTAGGTGCGTCGATGGCAACGGCAGATGTGATCCCTGCGCTTCACGACGCCCTGCCGCAGGCCTACAAAGACAACGGCATAAAGGTCGCTGTTTTCAACGATTGGGCGCCGGACGAATTTGTGGATGCCGACGGCACGCTGAAGGGTTGGAGCGTTGATCTTGCGCATGAGATGGAAAGCCGCCTCGGCGTGCCCTTTACTTACGAAGCAACCAGCTTTGACGCGATCATCCCCGGGTTGGAAGCCAAGCGATTCGATGCGGGGTTCTCTTCCTTCGGGTCTACGGCAGAGCGGCTGAAGGTTCTGGACTTCGTCGCGCAGCGCAAGATTGGCACAGCCTTCGGCTTTGCCAAGGACAGCACCCTTGTGGTCAAAGAGCCGAAGGATGCCTGCGGGTTGACCGTCGCGGTGCTGACCGGCGCATGGGACGCCCAGTTGGTTGAAAAGCTGAACAAAGAGGTCTGTGTTGCCGGCGGTCTTCCCGAGATCGTCATGCAGGACTACACTACTCAGGCGCAGGCCGAACTGGCCGTCCGCTCGGGTCGGGCGCAAGCCACGGTCGCGGCGTCAGTGAAGCTTGCCTACATTGCGGCGCAGACCGGCGACATGAAGGTTTCTGAGCTGGTTCTGGAACCGGTGAACAGCAACATTGGCGTGCGCAAGGATGATCCGCTGGGCCAGGTTATGACCGATGCAATTCAGTCGATGATTGACGATGGCACTTACAAGGCAATCATGGAAAAATGGGGCATCGCTGACAGCGGCATGCTGAACAAAGCGCTGCTGATCACTGAGGCGAACCCGGATTTCTGAACCGTCCCTTCGGCCCGGCCCCAACGGGGCCGGGCCACATGGTGGAAAGATGCCTATGAAACGTCCTGCCCCCTCTGCAGACCGCCCATCGATCCATGACATCCGGCCAGTTCCTGCACGGAATGTCGGCCAGTGGCTGGGTGGGGCCGTACTGCTGGCGATGGGGCTTTTGTTTCTGCAGATACTCGTGACCAACGGCAACATGAAATGGCCGGTGGTTGCAGATTACCTCTTTGATGCCAAGATCCTTGCGGGGTTGGGCATGACGTTGCTGTTGACCGTGTTGGCCATGGTTCTGGGTCTGGCCATCGGGATGGTGCTTGCCATCATGCGGCTGTCATCGGGCCGGGTTTTTCAATGGATCAGTTGGGTCTGGATCTGGTTTTTCCGCGGCGTGCCGCCGCTGGTTCAGATGATCTTCTGGTACAATCTGGCGCTTCTTTTGCCAGAAATTTCCATTGGTATCCCGTTTGGACCCAAACTTGTTTCCTGGAACACGAACGACCTGATTACTCCCTTTACCGCGGCGATCATGGGGCTTGCCTTCACGGAAAGCGCCTATGCGGCCGAGATGATCCGGGCTGGAATTCAGGCGGTCAACCCCGGCCAGACAGAGGCTGCAGCCACCCTTGGTATGACCCGGGCTCAGGTTTTGCGCCGCATCGTGCTACCCCAGGCGTTGCGTATCGTCATTCCGCCGATCGGAAACGATACGATTTCCATGCTGAAATTCACCTCGCTTGTTTCGGTGCTTGCCCTGCCCGATCTGCTTTACTCTGCGCAGATGATCTATGCGCGCACCTACCAGACCATTCCGCTGCTGATCGTCGCCACGCTTTGGTATCTGCTTTTGACGACGGTTCTAACCATCTGCGAACACATGATAGAACATCGTCTCAAGGCTGCACCCGGGCAGAAGACGCGTTTCTGGGATCTTCGGTTCTTTCCTCGGCATCGCTCAACGCATCAAAGCGCAGAGGTGCAGCCATGACGCCGTTGCTTCAGGTCGAGAAATTGCGCAAGGCCTTCGGTACTCACGAAGTCCTTAGGGGCATCGACTTGCAGGTCAACCGTGGGGAGGTGATCTGCATCGTTGGGCCATCGGGGTCTGGGAAAAGCACGCTTCTTCGCTGTCTGAATCATCTGGAAAAGCCGACAGGCGGGGCTGTATTTCTGATGGGAGAGCCCGTGGGCCTGCGCTGGAAAGGCCGCAGCCTGCACGAAATGACCTTCAACGAACTTGCCCGACAGCGCCAGCGAATGGGCATGGTTTTTCAGGGTTTCCACCTCTTTCCTCACAAGACTGCGCTGGAGAATGTGGTTGAGGCTCCGATCATCGTGAAAGGCGTGCCGCGCGCCCAGGCCGAGGCCGAGGCGATGACGCTTTTGGACAAGGTTGGCATGCGTGATCGCGCGCATTACTACCCGGCACAGCTTTCCGGCGGGCAGCAGCAACGGACGGCCATCGCGCGGTCGCTGGCAATGAAACCAGACCTGATGCTGTTCGACGAGCCGACCTCGGCGCTTGATCCCGAACTGGTGGGTGAGGTTCTGGCCACCATGCGACATCTTGCGGATGAAGGCATGACGATGGTCGTCGTGACTCATGAAATGGGTTTTGCCCGGGATGTCGCGGATCATCTGGTCTTTATGGATGGCGGCGTGATTGTTGAGGAGGGCAAGCCCTCTGAGGTGCTGATCAACCCCCGCCACGACCGTACCCGCGCGTTCCTTTCGCGCGTAATATCAGAAACCTAGCACGGCTCAGCCGACCAGCCGCAAAAGCGCGGCGGCGGTGAAAACGTCCAGATGCGCACCGCCATTGTTCTTGAAAAGTGTAATCTCTTCTGCCGTTTGGCGCCCTGTTGTGTGACCCTGAATCAGGTCGAACAGATCGGCCCGGACATCATTCCAGCCGATCACACCGGCAGCAACGGCCTGAACCAGATCGCCGCCACCGCGCATATTGGATTTGGCATCGGTGAAAAGTGTCGCGCGGGCCAAAGCCTTATCATCGGCTTCGCGCATGCTAGGCAGATAGGCGCCCACGAGGTCAAGGTGGGCGCCAGGCTTCAGAAGGGCGCCCTTGACCAGCGGACGATCTGACATGGTAACACAAGAGATGATATCGGCCCGTGATACTTCGGCATCCAGATCGGTGACGGCCTCGGCAGGTAAACCTACGGCGCGCAAATTTTCGGCCAGCGTTTCGGCGCGCGCGGTCGTGCGATTCCAGATGGCGATCCGACGCAGCCCGGGGCGGACAGCAGCCATCGCCGCCGCCATGTTAGGGGCAAGCGCGCCCGCACCAACAATCAACAGCGTCTCGGCATCCGCCCGGGCCAGCAGATCGGCGCCGAGCGCAGAATCCGCACAGGTCTTGCGCGCCGTCATTGCCGCCCCATCGGCCACCAGACGTGGCGCGCCGGTCTGACCGTCGAAAGCGGCGACCAAGCCCTGAACTGACGGTTGGGGTGGGTCGAGGTCGAGGTTGCCGGGAAAAACTCCGACCATCTTGACCGCGATCAACCCACCGGGAAGCCAGCCCGGTAATGTGACGAACTGGTTGCGACTGCCGGCAGGGTCGGATTGCACCACGACATCGGCCACCGGAAGGGCACCGCTATGCGCTGCTCTCAGGGCTTCGACCAAGACGGTCCAGGGAAGGGCGGCATGGACGGCAGTGGCATCAAGCAGGATCATTTGCAAACCTTCAGATTTTGATGTGGAAGCTGACCAGATGGCAGGGCGTGATCAGTTGCGATACGGCGATCACCTGGCCATCGGCGTTGCATGTTGTCTTATTCACGCGATAGACGGGTTGGGCTGCCGAAACTCCCAGGATGTCGCGCTCTTCGCGGTTGGCAAAGCCGACGTCGATCTGCCTTTCCGCACTGGCGGGCACGCCCCCTGCCGTCTCGCGCAGCGCAGCGAACAGCGATCCGCCTTTTCCCACCCGCTCTACCACAGTTGGGAAGCGCGCGGCGTCGAACCAAAGGGTCTCCAGCGTCATGGCCTGACCGTCAATTTCAAGCAGCCTCAGAAAGCGTATCGGTGCGCCGGCGCCAAGGCGCAGTGCAAGACCCTCGCGCGGCGGGTTATCCTCGCGTTCAAGGATGCGGTGGCCCGACATCCTGCCCATGCCGTTGATGGTTTCAGAAAAGCCTGACAGCGAAACGAGGGTCTGCTGCACCTTGGGCGGCGCTACGAGTGTTCCTCTGCCTTGCTGGCGGATCAGCCGCCCCTCGGCGCACAACGCGCCGATGGCGCGGCGCAGCGTGATCCGGCTGACACCGTGGGCGGCGCAAAGCTCTGGCTCTGACGGCAGAAAGCTGCCCGCAGAGAGACGCCCGGAGTCTATCTCTGCAAGTATCCGGCGGCGGACCTGTTCGTAAAGTGGGATCAGGGCTTCGGAATTTGTCATCGGGCCTCGGTCAATAGGTAAGCTTCTTCATATACCGCCGTCCTTCGAGCATCACATGCTGGCGCAGTTCTGCAATCTGATAGGCGAAACGCCACAAAGTGTCGAAGAAGATCAACGGAACCAGATTGCCCCGAAAGACCGGATCTATCCCCGTGAGATCAAGTTCAAGCGCATCCAGCACAAGGATGTTTTCGGCCGATCCGAAGCGATGCAGGAATGTGTCCGCCCGATCTTCCAACGCACGCGTGCTGTCACAGCCCTTCAGAAGGATGAAGGCCCGGTTCTTGTCGAGCACCTCGAAGGGCCCGTGAAAGAATTCGTTGGCATGGATCGCCTGGCTGTTGATCCACTGCATTTCCATCAGGACACATATGGCGAAGGAATAGGCCGCGCCAAAACTTGCACCGCTTGCGACGGTGTAGATCACGTCCTCTTTTGCGAAACGCGGAGCAAAGTCGGCAAAGCGTGCGGCAAGCGTTACATGGGCGCGGTCGATGGCGGGTTGCAGGGCGGCAAGGCTGGTCATAAGGGCGCCCGAAAGGTCGTTGCCCTCGGTCATAGCAACCAAGCCCATCACCAACTGATAGAGGCGCGCATAATTGCTGTTCATGGCATCAATCGGCACGCCGGTTGAATAGGGCGCCTCGAAACCCACGGCATGGTCGCAGACCGTTGCAAGGGGTGAATTCTTTTCAGTCGTCAGGCCGACAGTCTGCGCCCCGCGTGACAGGGCAAATTCCGCTGCTGCCGTTGTTTCCTTTGTCGTGCCGGTCATCGAACACAGGATGACAAGGCTATCTTTGCCCAGCCCCTTGGGTGCACGCGCTGTGAATTCGGCTGCGTTGAACAGGTCGGATGGCAGCGCCGAATGCTGATCCAGCAGGAATTTGGCCGGGTACATGATCGAAAGCGACCCGCCGCAGGCTACAAAGAAAACCCTTGCGGGCGGTTTGGCGCGGATTGCGGCCAAAGCGGCCTCGACATCGGCGTGGAAGGGGTTAGCCGCGGGCATTACAGACTCCATCATATAAGACGTTATATAACGTATTAATTGCGTCAGGCCTCAAGTCAAGCGTAGATTGACAAGGAGCGTCAAAAAGTGCGAACGTTCTCATATTCGCGATCAGAACCAAGAGATCAGAAGATGCCCATTCCCCGGATCCTGTCATTTGGCGACAACGTGGTCGATTGTTACGAAGAACAGGGCTTGATGTATCCGGGTGGCAACTGCCTAAATCTCGCCGTCTTTGCCCACCGCTTCGGGGCCGATACATTCTACGCAGGTGCTGTGGCCGAAGATGCGGCAGGTCTTCTCATCCGCAGCGCGCTGGCGGCTGAGGGGGTCGATATCAGCCATCTGCGCACGCTTTCGGGGAACACCGCATTTTGCGTCATTGGCTCTGAAGCTGGGGATAGAGTGTTCTTGGGTGCGGATCTTGGTGTCTCTATCCTTGGACCATCGCCCCAGGATCTGGCGTTGATGTCCCAAGTGGACGCCGTCCACACTGGGCGTTCCAGCCATATAGACGCTTGGGTGCCCCATATCGCCGCCCTTAGCCGCCTGTCTTATGACTTCGCCACCGCCCATGACGCCGACCGTCTTGCGCGTGTCGCGCCGCATTGCCACTTGGCAAGTTTTTCCGGTGGCGGGCTGTCGCGCGACCAAGCTCTGCGCCTTGCCCAACGGGCAGAGGCCTTGGGCGCACGGCATGTGCTGGTTACACGCGGTGACAGCGGCGCCCTGCTTTTGTCTGCCGGAGAATTGACAGAGACCCGGGCCGAAATCATCACACCCCTTGATACGTTGGGGGCTGGCGATACGTTCATCGCGCGCGTCTTGACCGGGCTATTGCGTGCGGAAAGGCCCGCTGACCTTCTTGCGGCCGCGGCCAGCGAGGCCGCACAGACCTGTTCATGGCACGGCGGCTTTGGCCATGCCGCGCCGATGGAAGTTGACCTTTCGCTGTCGAAATCTGTGGCCGAGATCTATCGCATCACCAGGGCTGTTCCAGCCCCGGCTGCGTCATAGGGCGCGACTTCACCGCTTGGTCGGGTGATCACGGCGGATGCCAAGGCGTCTGACGACATCTGGCGGCACGGTCCTTCGCAAAGACCGCCACGACGGCTGCAAATTCCTGACCATGGTTTAGCTGACAAAAGCGCGGCGATGCCGCATAAATTGACTGCCTTTAGATCCCTGATGACAAACGGCTTCGCCCCGGCTTGCAGCCGGGGCGAAGCATGCTTTTGGCGTAATCTCAGTGTCGCCAGTGGCGGTTGCAGCGCAGCTAACTGCGTATGGTCGGCTTCAGTCCGTGCTGGCTTCGCCGAGATTCAGCCCGGCGGGTGCCGCGCCAAGGGTGGTAACGGGCCGGACGTTACCGGACGACCGCCCACCAAGCGCTGCTTCCAAGCGGTCGCGATCAAGTGCGCCTTCCCAACGGCTGACCACGATCGTGGCAACGGCGTTGCCGATGAAGTTGGTCAGCGACCGGCATTCAGACATGAAGCGGTCAACACCAAGGATGATCGCCATGCCCGCCACCGGGACCGAGGGGACCACCGAAAGCGTCGCGGCCAAAGTGATGAATCCCGCGCCCGTCACACCAGCGGCACCTTTGGACGACAGCATCGCAACCAGCAACAGCAGGATCTGATCTTGCAGGCTAAGGTCGATGTTGGTCGCCTGGGCGATAAACAGCGCAGCAAGGGTCATGTAGATGTTGGTTCCGTCAAGGTTGAACGAGTAGCCGGTCGGCACGACCAGACCCACGACCGAACGGCGGCAGCCAGCCTTTTCCATCTTTTCCATCAGCGACGGCAGCGCAGATTCCGAGGAAGAGGTGCCCAGAACCAACAGAAGTTCGGCTTTAAGATAGCTGATCAGGCGGAAGATCGAGAAGCCGTTAAGCCAGCAGACAGTGCCAAGGATGACAACAACGAACAGGAGCGAGGTCAGGTAGAAGGTTCCGACCAGCGCGGCGAGGTTGACAATCGAGCCAATGCCATACTTGCCGATGGTAAAGGCAAATGCACCAAATGCACCAACCGGGGCGGCCTTCATCAGGATGTCCACCATCCGGAATATGGCGGCACCGGCGGACTCGAACAGGGTGATGACCGGCTTGGCCTTGTCGCCGATCAGGATAAGCGAAATACCAAACAGGATCGCGACGAACAGAACCTGAAGGATGTTTCCATCAACGAAGGCCGAGGTCATCGTGGTCGGAATGATGTCCAGCACAAAACCCGTCAGCGTCGTCTCATGGGCCTTTTCGGTGTAGGTAGTGATTTTGGACGCGTCCAGCGAGGCTGGGTCGATGTTCATTCCCGCGCCGGGTTGAACGATATTCGCAACGATCATCCCCAGGATCAGGGCCAGCGTCGAGAAGAACAGGAAATAGGCGAATGCCTTTCCCACAACTGATCCAACCCCGCGCAGCGAGGTCATGCCTGCAAGGCCAGTCACAATCGTGATAAAAATCACCGGCGTGATGATCATCTTCACCAGTTTGATGAACCCATCACCAAGCGGCTTCATCGCTTCGCCGATGGATGGCCAGAAATGGCCAAGGATTGCGCCTGCGGCAATCGCCAGAAGCACCTGAAAGTAAAGATGGCTGTAGAATGGACGTGCCATATGGCCGCCGGATGCGGATGGGTCGAACTGCATGATTTCCTCCTCCAGGAATCTCGTGACGAGAACGTGACTTAAAGATTACCGGTTGCATCGAAGGTCGGCCTGGAAAGCTTCCCAAAATTCAACATATTGAAATATTAGAAAATAAGTCTGTTGAGTTCCTGAATACTGTGTGAATAATCGCATATTAATCTAAGTGTAGTGCGGATTATCGCATATTGGTGGGGCGCCCTGGCATGGCCGGTATCGCGGATGAGTCCTTGCTTACGATCCTGGCCGTTCGGCGTCTGGGACTGATCCGCGTTATTTCGGTCTGCTTCGTCATTGCAGGGTCAATCGCCTCGTTCACGCTGGCGCAACAAAGCCAGATCCAGAGAATTGAAGCCGAGGCTCAATCCGGTGCCCATTTGCGCGCGCAATCGCTGGAAAGCATCCTTGCGCAGCAGCGGGCCGTCGCGGCGATCCTTTCCGACGACGATGCAGTCAGAAATGCGTTGCGCAGCCCGGGCCCGGTCGATCAGGACATCGTTTCGATCAAACTTGAACGGATGCGCGCCGATACACAGAGTTCCGTGATCTATGTGCTTGATCGCGGCGGAGATGCCATTGCGGCATCCAACTGGAACGAGCCTGCGTCCTTTGTTGGCATGAACTACAGCTTTCGCGACTATTTCATCGAGGCGATGCGCACCGGCACGGCGCTGCAATTTGCGCTTGGCACGGTAAGCCATCGGCCGGGATTGTATCTGTCGCATGACGTGACCGGCCCCGAAGGTGTTCTTGGCGTTGTCGTTGTAAAGACCGAGTTTGACGCATTGGAGGCCGCCTGGGCCATCAGCGCCGACCGGACATTCGTTACAGACGCCGAAGGTGAGGTCATAATCTCCAGCCAGCCGGCGATGCGCTTTCAGCCGGTGCCCAACTTGTCAGGTAGCCAGTTGGCCGTGACGCGCCCCATCACTTCGACACCATGGACCTTGCACCTCGTCACATCGACCGTCCCCGCCCGCGGATCGGGCCTGACGGCCGCGCTGGGCGCAGGTTCGTTGTTGTTTCTTGCGGCTTTCGGTCTGGACAGGGCGTTGCTTGGCCGAAAGCGCGCGATAGCACGAGTTCGTGCCGAGGAGAGACGGCGCATTGAGCTTGAGACAGCGGTGCGCGAGCGAACGCATGATTTGCAGGACGAGATGGCGGAACGCCGCCGCGCCGAGCAGCGGCTGGCCGGAATGCAGGCCGACCTTGTTCAGGCCAACAAGCTTGCGACATTGGGTCAGGTGACGGCAGGTCTGGCGCATGAGATCAACCAGCCGTTGGCAACGATCCGTCTCTTGGCCGAGAACGCGCTTGTGATGCTTCCCGGCAAGGCCATCCCGCTTGTGGAAGAGAATCTGAGTTCTATCGTTCGGATGAGCGACCGGATCAGCCAGATCACCACCGAACTGCGGGGCTTTTCCCGCAAGGCGACCGGAGAGATTCAGCCGGTCAGGCTGCGCGACGCGCTTGAGGCTTCGGTTCTGTTGACCGCAAGCAGAAGGCGGGCTGAGGGCGCGCAGATCGTGTTACCTGACATCCCGCCGGATTTGACCGTGATGGTCGAGGC